>NZ_JBFODJ010000070.1:0-16085 GCF_040908265.1 Aeromonas sp. R5-1 | reverse complement strand
CTCGATGCTGTGAGTGCCCACACAGATTGCTTGATTCAAATTGTTAAAGAGCGTCACGCTTATCGCGTTGAGGAGGCGCATCTTACGCTCCTCACTTCGAAAGTCAAGCGGTTGTTTTCGCTTTTCTTTCGGCGCTGGCTTCACGAGGAAGCTAGCTCATCAGTTCGGCGTCGTCCGCCGTGCTGGTAGGGGCGCATTATAGGGAGGCCGGTTACGATGACAAGGGATTTTTTGAAGAAAGTCACGGAAACTTCAAATTATCCAGTTAGAAACAACTTACCCAGTGTATATATACAATGTTATCCACAAGCTGATGATTTCAGCCCTCTTTTATTGGCATTTATCAGGATCTTCCTGGCTGAAGGAATGCCATACTGAAGCGGATAATTTGCCTCAAGTGGTCCATGGTAGCGTCTGGTCGTAAAGCTGGTTACCATGAAGGTGAATAGAGTGTTGCACCTTTTTTGCTTTCATTTACAAAAGGTCTTTAAAGATGAATTTATCCAAGTTTCCCGTTTATGTGCAGGCAGCAGTTCTTGCTCTGGTATTGGCGCTGCTCGGCTATCTGGTTGCCCAGGCCCTGCAGTTCTCTCTGAAAGTCGAAGTCATTTTTGCCGCCGGTCTGGCCATTGGCGGTTTCGTGGTACCGCTGCTCCTGAAAAGAACCCCGGCTAATGCAGCTGAAGCGATCGCCAATCAGGAGACTTGCACCTTATATGTAGGCAACCTGCCCTATCGCGCCAACGAGATTGCGGTGCGCGAACTCTTTGCCGAGCAAGGTCAGGTACTGTCAGTTCGTCTGATGAAGGACAAGGCCACCGGCAAACGCAGGGGCTTCGGGTTTGTGGAGATGCCTGTCGCCGATGCGGCCAAGGCCATCGCCGCGCTCAATGACAAGGAGTATCAGCAGCGCACCCTGAAAGTGCGTGAAGCAAATGACAAGCGGGACCGGGATGAGAAGGACGTCAACGACGTCGACGCCTGATATTCAGTACACCACTTCTTCGAGTGACGACAGCCCCCAAGCTTGCAAGGGGGCTGTCAGTTTCTGGGCCCCAGCATCCAGTCGCGTGCAGTAGGCACGTCCCGTCCCCTCGCCAGGCGCCTGGACCGGCAGTGTCGCCAGCAGATGCGCCACCCGCCTTGCCACGGCAAGACCCGAATCGACCAGTTGGCATTCCGGCATCAGCTGTTTGATCTCTTCGTTGAGCAAGGGGAAGTGGGTACATCCCAGTACCAGGGTATCCGGCCTCTCCTCCCCTTCCATCCAGTCTGCGAGCACCTCTCTGAGCAGGGCCATATTGACCGGCAACCCCGCCAGCTTGCGCTCGGCTTCGATAACCAGTTCGGTGGCCCCCTTCAGCAGCACATGCTTGCCCGGGGCGAACTGGGCAATGAGTTCATGGGTATAGTCACGGCTGACGGTGCCGGGCGTTGCCAGCAGACCGATGTAGCCGTTACGGGTCAGGGCGGCGGCAGGCTTGATCGCGGGGACCACGCCGACCACGGGAATGCTGAGTGCGGTACGCAGGGATGGCAGGGCAATGGTGCTGGCGGTATTGCAGGCGATCACCACCAGATCAATGGCGTGCTCGGCCACCATGTGGCTGACCAGTCCGGTACAAGCCTCGATGAGGGCCGCCTCACTCAGCTCGCCATAGGGAAAGTGGGCATTGTCGAAACTGTAGAAATAGTTGTGCTCCGGCAGAGCGCGACGGATCTCCCCATAGACGGTCAGACCGCCCATACCGGAGTCGAACACGAGAATATTGGCCACCTGAGCTCCCCCTTGAATGCGAGGCCGCGATCATACTCCCGCCCGGCGCCAATAGAAAAGGCCCTGCCAATGGCAGGGCCCCTGATTTTTCAGATCCAGACAAGGGGATCAGAGTGCGTAGTCCACCGTCACATAGTAGGCACGCTCGTCAGCCGGGTAACCCACCGAGGTCTGGTATTCCTTGTCCAGCAGGTTGCTGACCTTGCCGGAGACCTTCCAGGACGGTGCAACCTGATAGCCCACCGCCAGGTTCCACACGCTGTAACCGCCCAGCTGGGTGGTATTGGCCGCGTCACCATAACGCTCACCCTGGTAGATCCAGCTCAGGGAGCCATCGAACTGCTGCCACTGCGCCTGGCTCACCCACTTGGCCCCCTTGCGGGAGATCAGCTGCAACTGCTTGTCGGTGACCTTGTCCTTGGGATCCTTGTATTCGGCGGAAACGCGATGGCTCAGCCAGCCGGTCTCGAACTCCCCTTCCAGCTCAACCCCTTCAATCCGCGCCTTGCCGACGTTTTGCGGCGTCCACATGCCCTGGCTGTCCGGTGCCCACTGGATCATCTGCTCGAAGTCGTTGCGATAACCGGTCAAGCGCCACTCCACACCAGCGGTCTGTCCGTCCAGCATCAACTCGTGGCTTTTCGACTCTTCCGGCTTCAGATCCGGATTGCCGGACCCCGGGTAGTAGAGATCGTTGAAGGAGGGGGCACGGAAACCGGTGCCGTAACGGGCACTGAGGCGATAATCCTCAACGAAGCGCCAGCCAGCGCCGGTTTGCCAGGTGTTGTGACGTCCGAACTGCTCGTTGTCATCGCTGCGACCGCTCAGCTCGGCCTGCCAGACCTGGTTGTCAAACTGGGCCAGGGCATAGAGCCCGGTGTTGTCACGCTCATCGGCCTCACTCGGGAAGGCGACGCCAGAGGAGCGGGAACTATCGTCCAGCATGTCGCGCTGCCAGTCGGCGCCGCCCCCCAGGGTCCAGCTCTCGTCCAACTTGACGCTGTTGACCCAGTTCAGGGTGTATTGACGGGTATAGAGTCGATCAGCGGACTGATCGCGGCCGCTGGTATCCGGGTAGTCGTAGGCATCCTGTTTGGAGAAGGCGCCGCGCAGCTCGCTCAGGTAGCGCTCGTCATGATAGCGGGAGCCGAGCTGGTAGCTCTGGTTCTCGGTCCAGGTCTCGTTGCGTTGATGAAACGCCGGGCCCCAGGCGGAAGCGGCAGAGGATCTGTCGTACTGGGCAATGTTGCGGAACCAGCGGGTCGTACCGAACAGATCCCAGTTGCTGGCCAGCGCCTGCTGATAATCCACCATGGCGTTATAGCCCCGGTGTCCATGCTTGTCGCCATCGTTCACCCCGACGATGGGATGCACGTTGTAGCCGGTCTCGTCATCGAAACCACCAGCGACCTTGATCTGACCCGCATCACCCACCTGGCTGGCGCTGCTGAAGGCAGCCTGACGCTGCTTGTGGGAGCCCGCGCCCAGGTTGAACTGGTGCTGATTGGTCCCCTGGTCCGGGCGAGTGATGATGTTGATGACCCCACCGATGGCATCGGACCCATAAATAGTGGCGCGTGCACCGCGGATATATTCGATCCGCTCCACCTGGTTGAGGGGCAGGTTGTTGAGCTCGGTCATCCCGGCGGTCAGAGAGGCGCTGCGCACCCCGTCCACCAGCACCAGGGTCTGGGAAGAGGTGCCACCACGTACCCGCAGCGAGCTGAGCTGGCCGCGGCCGCCGTTGCTGACCACTTCCACGCCGGGCAGGGTCTTGACCACGTCGGTCACGGTCTGGGCTTGCAGGCGATCGATCTCGTCACGGGTCACCACGTTGACGGGAGCCAGCACACTGGAGGCAGGCTGGGCGACACGGGTAGCGGTCACCACCATGGTGGGATTGACGGGGATGGTCAGTTGTTGGGCAAAGGCCGCCGTTGGCAACAGGGCAGCCGCCAATAATGTCTTGGACATGAGAGATCCTTAAGTTCGCGTAAGCATCTACTTCGTGGCCGGTTTCTCTCGGCCCGAAATACGAACTTTGGCAGGTCTTCGGGCTTGGGGGCTGATGGCCTACGGCGACGGCTTCCCACCTGACGGCAGTGCCCTGATGTCGCTTCGTTCCCCCTTACCGCTGCGCGCCAGCTCCGGATTCTCACCGGATTCCCTTTTAAGCATGATGCGCCAAAGCGGGGGGATTATAGGCAGAGCTGTCTTGGATGTATAGCCATCTGGATTTCTAATGTCGTTTTTACCCAAAGTCGGTGCCAAGTGGCGCAGATCCTCGCCCCCTCTCGTACCTTGAGGCTCGTTGACCGTCATTCGAGCGGGTCAAACACAAGAAATGTTGAGCCAGATCCCACGGCTTTTTGGTAACATGCGGCAAACGTTTGACATCCGAGGAAGCCGTAATGACGACCCCCCCTATGATCGGCCTGGTAATGGGCTCCGACTCTGACTGGCCCGTGATGCAGGCCGCCGCCCGCATCCTCAAGGAGCACGGCGTGCCCTATGAAGCGCGCGTCGTATCCGCCCATCGCACCCCGGATCTCCTGTTTGAATATGCCGCCAGTGCGCGCGATCGTGGTCTGCGCGCCATCATCGCTGGCGCCGGCGGCGCAGCCCACCTGCCGGGCATGCTGGCCGCCAAGACCACGATCCCGGTGCTGGGCGTGCCCATCCCCACCCGCCAGCTCAAGGGGATGGATTCCCTGCTCTCCATCGTGCAGATGCCCAAGGGCGTGCCGGTCGCCACCTTCGCCATCGGCGAGGCGGGTGCCGCCAATGCCGGTCTGTTCGCCGTGTCCCTGCTCTCTGTCGCCCAGGATGGCGACGCTCCCCGTTATCACCAGCAGCTCGACGGCTTCCGCGCCAAGGAGCGCGACCGGGTGCTGGCGCTCACCCTGGAGGAGCCAGCATGATACTGCCCCCCGCCACTTTGGGTATGCTCGGTGGCGGCCAGCTCGGCCGCTACTTCGTGATGTCTGCCCACCGTCTCGGCTACAAGGTGATCGTGCTGGACCCGGACCCCATCAGCATCGCCGGTGCAGCCGCCGACGAGCAGATCGTTGCCGCCTATGACGATGCCGATGCCCTGCGCGACCTGGCCAGCCGCTGCGACGCCATCACCTGCGAGTTCGAAAACGTGCCCGCCGCCTCCCTGGCCCTGCTGGAGCAGTACAAGCCGGTGCGCCCGGCAGCGAGCGCAGTACGTGTCTGTCAGGATCGCCGGGAAGAGAAAGCCTTCCTGACCCGCGCCGGCGTACCGGTCGCCCCGAACCTGACCCTGCTGCCCGGCGAGCCGCTGCCCGCCCAGCCCGGCGACCTCTTCCCCGCCATCCTCAAGACCGCCCGCGAGGGCTACGATGGCAAGGGGCAGTGGACTATCCACAATGCGGGCGAATTGCCAGCGGCCCTGGCCGCCAGCGGTGTCCCTTGCGTGCTGGAAAAACGTCTGCCACTGGAGGGGGAGTTTGCCCTCACCCTGGCCCGCAGTCCGAGCGGTGCCATCAGTGCCCTGCCCCTGGTGCAGAACTGGCACAGCGGCGGCATCCTGGATCAGACCCGCTCCCCGGCCAATGTGCCCGCCCTGGAGCGCGAAGCCCAGCGCATCGCCGAGCACATCATCGCCGCCCTCGACTATGTGGGTGTGCTGACGGTGGAGTTCTTCCTGGTCGGCGGTGAGCTGCTGGTCAACGAGATGGCCCCCCGGCCCCACAATTCGGGTCATCCCAGCATCGACAATGCCGGTTGCAGCCAGTTCGAGTTGCAGGTGCGCGCCCTGTGCGATCTGCCGCTGCCGGCACAGGCTGAGGTTCAGCCCGCCATCCTGCTCAACCTGCTCGGGGATCTGTGGCAAGACGGCACGCCGGACTGGGCTAGCGCCCTGGCCCTGCCCGGGGTCCACCTTCACCTCTATGGCAAGGGCGAAGCCCGCCCCGGCCGCAAGATGGGCCACGTCACCGTCACTGGCCGTGACTGGCCCGCCGTCGAGGCCACCGCGCACCAGCTGCGCGCCCTGCTGGGTCTGCCCCCGCGCTGAGTCCACCCCTTGACATGCAAAGACCCGGGCCAAGGCCCGGGTCTTTTTTTATAACTTGAGAAGCGAGAGGGGTCAGGCCCTGTCGACAGCCGCAACGGGAGCCGGCAGGCGGATGGTGAGGGAGAGCACCAGGGCCACCACCAGCAACACCAGGATCAGGTTGAAGGTCGCCATGAAGCCGCCGAACAGGGAGGCCACAATGGAGCCGATGATGCTGCCCAGACCAAAGCCCAGATAGATGACGCCGTAGTTCTTGGTCAGGTTGTTGAGGCCGAAGAAGTCGCTCACCAGCGAGGGGTAGACGGTGATGGTACCGCCGAAGCTGAACGCCACGCAGGCCACCGCCACGAAGAAGAGGTTGGCATTGAGCGGCACGAACAGCAGCAGCGCCATCCCCGCCAGGGTAATCAACTGGGCGATGGTGATGACCCGGATACGGGACATCTTGTCGGAGAGGATGCCCAGCACCAGCCGGCCGCCCAGGTTGGCCATGGCGATGATGGCGACGGCGTTGGCGGCGACCACGGCCGGCAGGCCCACCATCTTCTCGCCGATGTCCTTGGCCACGCCGATGACGTAGAGACCGCTCATGCAGGCGGTGAGGAACATCAGCGCCAGCATCCAGTATTGGGGCTTGCGCATCGCCTCGGCCAGGGTGAAGTCGCGGCTCTCGCTCTGCTGCACGGCGGCGGCCTGCTTGGGTGCATCCTTCATCAGCATGCCACCCACCAGCACCATGGACATGGCGATCAGCCCCCACAGCTGGAAGGTGGTCTCAAGGCCGTTGCTGGAGAGCAGCAGCAGGTTGATGTACTTGAAGCCCAGGCTGCCGAGGCCATAAGCACCGATAGAGCAGGCGGAGATGAGCCCCTTGCGCTCCGGGAACCACTTCACGCAGTTGGAGAGGGTCATCAGGTAGCCAGTACCGTCGGCAAAACCGACCAGGATGCCGGCGCAGAGGTAGAGCATCGCCAGGTTGCTGGCATGGGCGGTGAGGAAGAAGCCGATGCCGAGCAGCACGCCGGCACCCAGGGTGACGTTGCGCACCCCGAACCGCTCCTGCAGCTTGCCCGCCAGGGAGGAGGCCACCGCCAGGGAGAGGCTGAGCAGGCCGAAGGCGAAGGCGACCTGGCTCACCGGCTCGTCCAGCTTGTCAGAGAGCTGGGCGTTGAACAGGCTCCAGGTGTAAACGGATCCCAGCGCGAACTGGGTGATGATGGTCCCCAACAGGGTGAGGTAGCGGGTGCGATTCAGCTCTCTGGTCATGATGCGTCTCGAGGAATGGCCTTAAGGAAACTGGGGCCACTATAGGCAAGACGCCGCTCCCGCCGACCGATTACGGCATGAAATGCAGATCGGCGGGAATGAATGACAATCAGAGCCGCATCAGCTGACGGAATGCCTTGATGTTGCTGCGACTGACCGGCACCTCGAATGGCAGGTCATGGAGCCGGATGAGATAGGTGCTGTTGAACCAGGGCACTATCTCGCGGATCTTGTTGATGTTGACGCAGTAGGAACGGTGGCAGCGGAAGAACCCCTCGGCCGGCAACCGGCTGACAAACTCGCTGAGGGTCATGGTCATCACGTAGCGATCGGTACGGGTGTAGACATGGGTCAGCTTCTCGTCCGCTTCCGCGTAGTAGATCTGCTCGCAGGGGGTGACGATGATGCGCTCCCCCTTCACCAGATTGACGGTGCGGTTCTGTGGTGTCCCGGACTCCGCCCCCTGGGGCTGGGACTTGCCCGCCAGTTCGAGCTTCTGCAGCAGATTGATGAGACGCGGCTCGTTGTAGGGCTTGAGGATGTAGTCGAATGCCTCCAGCTCGAACGCCTCCACCGCAAACTCCTTGTAGGCGGTGACGAAGACGATGTGGGGCGGGTGGCTGGACTTGTGCAGGTTCTTGGCCAACAGCAGGCCGTCGATGGCGGGGATCTGGATATCCAGAAACACCACGTCCACCTCGTGATCCTGCAGATACTTGAACGCCTCCAGCCCGTCTTCGAAGCTCGCCACTATCTCGATGTTGCTGTGCTGCCCCACCAGAAATGCCAGCTCCTCGCGGGCCAGATACTCATCTTCCACAATGATCGCTTTCAGCATGACATTGCCCCCATAAGGAGCACAGGAGAGGCCAGCTCCTCCCGTGTCAAACATTCGTCTTCCACTATGATGGCTTTCAGCATGGCATTGCCTCCTGATCAGGCAGATAGAAACAGACTTCGGTCCCCGGCTCCAGCCGCTTGAGGTGCAGGCCGTCGCCATAGAGCAGCTTGACCCGCTGATGCACGTTCATCAGACCGATGCTGCGGCTCTCCACCCGACCGGCGGCGACCCCGTCGATCACCGCCTGGCTGATGCCGTAGCCGGTGTCGCGCACCGCGACCCGGATGCCGCCCGCCAGCTGCTTCACCTCGATGGTGACCCGACCCGGCGCACTGCGGGGCTGGATGCCGTGCAGGATGGCGTTTTCCACCAACGGCTGCAACAGCAGGCTCGGCACCTGGATATGCACGTCGTCCACCTCGAACACCACCTCCAGCTTGTCGCCGAAGCGGGCCTGCTCGATGGCCACGTAGTCGCGCACCTGCTGCAGCTCCTCCTGGATGTCGATGAGGGTGTCCCCCTTGTTGAGGTTGTAGCGCAGGTAATCCGCGAGGTTCGCGATCAGCTGGCGTGCCTGCTGGGGACGGATGCGGATCAGCGACGAGATGGCATTGAGGGCGTTGAACAGGAAGTGGGGGTTGATCTTGCTCTGCAGCGCGGTGAACTCCGCCTTGCGGGTCATCTCCTTGAGCTGCTCGATGCGCGACACCTCCATCTGGGTGGAGATGAGCTGGGAGAGACCCACCGCCATCTCCTTGAGGGAGCTGGTGATGCTGTGGGTGCGGCGATAGTAGATCTTGAGGGTGCCGCTGACGGCGCCGTTTTCCCGCAGCGGAATAATGATGACCGAATGGAAATCGGAGAGGTGATACTGGCGCAGATCGTTGTTGATGATGATCTGGTCGAGCAGCACCGCTCTGTGGGTCATGTCGCTGATGGCGTGGTGTTCGTCCAGCTCGTAGTAATCCTTGCCCACCCCCACATAGGCCAGCACATCGCGGGTGTCGGTGATGGCCACCGCATCGGCGCTGATCTCGCTGCGAATGATGCCGCACACCTGGCTCAGGGAGTGGCGATCGATGTTCTGGAAAAACGGCAACGTCTTGTTGGCGATGTCGAGCGCCAGCTTCGCCTGCTTGGCGGCAATCAGCTCCTTCTCGTCATCCAGATCCTGCACCAGCTTGATGATGAGCCCGATACAGAGCGCCCCGGCGATCATCGGGTAGGCAATATGACTGACAATCTCCACACCTACCGCATGGGGCTCGGTCAGTTGCCAGATAAGCAGCATGGTCAGCCCCTCGCAGGCCATCCCCGCCAGGATGCCATAGAGCCAGAGCCGCGACTTGCGACAGCGCAGGTGCAGCCAGGTGGCAAGCAGGCCGGCGATGATGCTGGCGATGAGACAGGGAATGGAGGTGTGACCATCCATGTCGATGAGATAACGGTGCAGCCCCGAGATGACCCCGGCCGGAATGCCGACCCAGGGGCCGAACAGGATGCCGCCCGAGATGATGGCGATGATCCGCACGTTGATGAGGGCCCCCTCCACCGGAATGCCGGTGTAGGTGCTGAACACCGCGAACAGACAGAAGATGGCCGCCACCAGCACCAGCTCGGCCGGGGTGTGGTCACGCTTCTGGAACAATCGCTGGAACGGCCGGGTGCGGGTGAGAAGAAAGAGCGTCATCAGCATCAGCGCCGCTCGCTCAAACACTGCCAACAACATCATCTGATTTTCGAGCATGGCTCTCCTCCGTCAATGGCATGGCGCCAGGGGCGGATCATACCCCTTATCTGCCGCCGACTCATGGGCGAATCCGGGGAGAGCGGTTCAGCATTCGGGGAAAGCGCCGATAAGAGGAGGCCCTCGCCAAGGAGGGCCCAGTCCGACAAAGGAGATAACTATGTTTCAAAAAAGCATGGTGCTGGCAGTGATGATCGGTTGCAGCAGTGCCGCCGTTCACGCCAATACGCAGGTGAGCCAGCTGAACTGGCAGGCCACCGCCAGCAAAGAGACCAGCATGGAAGTAGCGCTTACCCACCCAGGTCTCCAGGCCATCAATTCGGATCCGGCACAGGCTCCCGTCCAGATCCTGGCAGCAGACCTGAGCCACCCGGATTTCAACACCACCTATCGCTTGCAAGCCCGCGCACTCTACGGCTCCCTGCCACAGCAGGATGATCTCCGGATCACGCTGGCGCTCAACGGACAACCCCTCGAAGCAAGCTGCGCCCTCCCCCTGGCGCAGGCGACCCGCTATTACCTCAGCTATCAGGCCCCGTCAGCCAGACCGGACCAGGTGGGCGACGCCGCCTATGAGTTGATGGTGTACTGGCTGGGCTGACCACAGGATCCGAAGGCATGTCCCCATGCCTTCATTCCTCCCCGTCCATCACCTGAAGTTGGGTCGCCGCCAGCCGAACAACCTCGTACTCTTGCTGCAAACGGGCCAGCGCCTCGGGCAGCCTGGCCTGATCGAGTTCCCAGGATTCTATTTCGCTGCAGGTCGCCACCAGTTTCAGAGTGCCCATTATTCTGGCGCCCCCTTTCAGGCGATGTATGCGGTCGATGAACTGGCCAACATGCCCCTCCTCCGCAGCCCGTTGCAATCCCGCGATATCGTCGTCACTGGCCCGCACGAACTCCGCCAGCAGAGGCACCATCAGGGTCGACTGGTGTGCAGTCAGCGGCCCCAGATACCGCCGGATCTCCTCCATGCAGGCGGCCATGTCACTCTGCTCTTCCCGCTGCATGTGCCGACGCAGGCAGTGATCGAGCGCCTCCAGTCCGACGGGCTTGAACAGACAGTCATCCATCCCTGCCGCCTGCCCTTCATTGATCTGCTCCTGCCGCGCATCGGCCGTCAGCCCGAGGATCACGGTGCGTCGCCAGCCGTGCAGCCGCTCCAGCTCACGGCACTGACGAGCCAGCTCGAATCCGTTCATGCCGGGCATGTTGAAGTCGGTCATGACGACATCCACCCTGGCTTCGACCAGCCGCCGCAGCGCCTCTTCTCCCGACTCGACGGCCGTGGCGTCATGACCCAGATAGGCCAGCTGCTGGCTGACCAGCAACCGGTTGGCTGGATGATCGTCCACGACCATGATCTTCAGTCGCCGCCCCGGCTCCACCACCGGATCCTGTGCAAGCGCAGCGGGCATCGCCACGGCATCGGCCACCGGCAGCTTCATCTCGACACTGACCCGGGTCCCCTGCCCGGGCGTACTCTCCAGTTTCAAGGAGCCGCCCATCGTCTCGCACAGGGAGCGGGAGATCATCAGACCCAGGCCTGTACCCGACTGCTGGATTTTCTCGGGTTGGCTGGCCTGGCTGAAGGGCTCGAACAGCCTGGCCTGCTCGGCCTGATCGATGCCGATACCGGTATCCAGGATGGTTAGCTGCACGGTACACCAGCCATCGCTGACCCGAGAAGCCAGCGTCACCGTGACCGATCCGCAATCGGTGTACTTGATGGCGTTGCTGATCAGGTTGGAGACGATCTGCTTGTAACAAAGACCATCGATCTGCACCCAGGACGGATCGCCCGTGACGAGCTCCAGCCGCAGGTTTTTCTGCCTCGCCAGCGCAGTGAATACGGTGACGACCGACGCAGTCAGGGTCACGATGTCATGGGGCTCGGGGGCCAGTTCAAACCGGCCAGACTCGATCTTGGAAATATCCAGGATGTCGCCGATGAGGCTCAGCAGATCGCTGGCCGAGCCATGGGCAATGGCGAGGGAGGCCTGATCCTCCTCGTGCAGCCGACCCCGCTTGAGCGCCAGTTCCAGCAAGCCGATGATGGCATTCATGGGGGTACGGATCTCGTGGCTCATGGTCGCGAGGAAGGTGCTCTTGGCACGGTTAGCCTCCTGGGCCTCCTGGCTGGCCACCGCCAGCTCATCGAGCAGGCGTACCCGTTCGCTGACGTCAATCCAGCCCCCCACCCCCCCCTGCACATTGCCGTCCAGATCGTAGTAAGGCTGAACCCAGTGATAGACGTCGACCCCGCCCGTCGGCAGGCCCAGACGGTGATCCCCCTCCTGGGCGCGGCGGCTGTCACAGGAAAGCACCAGATCCCCGAGCAAGGGAGCAAGAAAAGGCCAGCGCGTTCGCGCGTCGTCCAGGCCCGTGCCGAGCAGACCGGCCTTGGGCTCGCCAAGGAAGCTGGCATAGCTGCTGTTGCACAGCACCAGGATCCCGTTCAGATCCCGCGCATAGATGGGGTGAGGTGTCCCGTCCACCAGATCGGCGATGAACTTGAGCTGGGTGCTCAGCGCCCCCTCCACCAGCCGCCGCTCGCGGATCTGCTTGCGCAGGGACAGGCCCCACAGGCCAACCCAGAGGGTCAACAGCAGGATCAACGCGATAAAGACCCCGAACTCCTGAATCAACTCCTGCCAGGAGACACTCTCCTGTTTGACATTGACCCGCCAGCGGTTGGAGAGCCCTTCCAGCTCATCCGGCGGAATGATGGCAATCACCTTGTCCAGAATGTCCCGTAGTACGGGATGCGCGGGGGTGACCGCAAACGCGGCACCGATGGGGATGGAATCGAACAGCTCTCCCGTGATGAGCAGGCTGTCGGGGAATTTGCTGTTGACGTAGTACTTGGCCACCCGCAGCGGCAGTATGGTCACATCACACACTTCCATCGCCACACAACGCATGGCGTCTTCAATCGTATCGAACTGCCGCGACGTCAGCTTGCCGTATTCCGCCTCGATGGCCTGGGTCGAGATAAAGCCCCTGACCATGGCCACGGTACCGGTCTTGAGCAGCGATGCAGGGGGAGTCTTCCTGTGGTGCAGCCCCACCACATAGGAGAGGGGATCGAGGACAAAGGCCCGGCTGAACAGATAGCGGTTCCTGCGCTCGGCAGAGGGGCTCAACACTCCCGCATCCACCTGGCCGCTATCCAGCAACTGGGTCATCTGCTCCGGTGTCTTGGCAGGCACCACCTCGAGCTCCACTCCCAGCTTGGCCCGCATGACCTGCAGCAGATCGGCGACCACGCCGTGCATGGTACCGGTGACGTCATAAAAACTGAGGGGCGGAATGCCGCTGTTCACCGCAATCCGGATTTTCTCTCGCTTGCCCAGCCATTTCCATTGCTCGCGGCTCAGGTCGATCCTGCTGGCACCGATGGAGAGACCGCCCCCATTCCAGCGTTTGGCCACTTCCGCTCGCTTGCCATCGAGGATCTCCCCCAGCGCGATATCCATGATCCTCTTGAGTCGCCGCTCCTTGGGGTTGAGGGCAAAGGCAAAACCGGCGGTATCGATATAGAGCGGCTTCAATAATTGAATGCTGTTCTGATAGAACTTGTTGACGATGAAATTGCCGGAGATCATGTCCACCATGACGGCATCAACCTGACCATATGCCACCGCGGACAATGCACTATAGCGGGACGGGTATATTTTAATTTTGTAGTCCGACAGATAGCGCATGATGTCCATGAACGGCAAATAATACTCCGGCACGGCTATTGTTCTTATTTCCCGCTCTTTGATCTGAATGTTTTTATAGATGGCAGGGTCATCAGCAATATATTTGTCAGTCAGCAGAAGATGCTGTTCACGCTCATAGGAGTTGGAGGTACTCAGCAGATCGATCTCCCCCCGCTGGAGCGCTTCAATGGCAGCCGCCCTGGAGGGATATCCCTTCACCAGGATCTCGATGTGCAGCAGATGGGTCAACATGCCGACGATGTCGGCCGTCACCCCTTCATAAGCATTCGCCCTCAGGGTGATGTCCATGGGGGGGTTGTCGGGTCTGGGCACCCCCAGGATCAGCCGCTCGCGCTCCTGCAACCAGCGCCACTCCTCCCCATGCAGCGGCAAGGGGCTGGCATCGAGGTATTCCCCGCCATCCCGCGAATAGACTTGCAGCAGGGGCTCTTCCGGTTCCCGGGCCACCAGTGGCCACGCCCAGACCAGCGCCAGCAGGAACAGCAGCGGTTTCCCCCTGTTCACAGCAGTTTCTGCCGTCTGGCCAGACTGATCAGATCAACGATGTTGGTGATGTTGAGTTTCTTCATCAACCGGGTCTTGTAGGTACTGACGGTTTTCTCGCTCAGCAGCATGCTTTGGGCAATCTGCTTGTTGGCATGGCCCTGACAAATCTGCAGCAGCACGCTCATCTCGCGGGAAGAGAGGGTCGACAGCAGATCTTCCCGATCGACGGTGTGGGCATGTCTGGCGCCGGCGATGACGTCACGGGGGTAATAGAGTTGCCGCTTCTCTATTTTTGCGATCGCATCCTTCAGCAAATACAAATCATCCAGCTTGGACAAGAACCCCTCGGCACCGGCTTGCAGGCACCGCACCATAATATGGTGGGTGGACTGTGCAGACAGCACCAGAATCTTGGCGCCAATATCCAGCATCTTGATTCTTTTTATCACTTCGATGCCATCAAGCTGAGGTATTCCAATATCAAGAATGACAATATCCGGATGGGTTTTCTTGGCCATGGCGATAGCATCGACACCATTATCCACTTCGCCTAAAATATGATGTTCATCCTGCTTTAACAACATGCTCACGGCCATTCTTATTGCTGGATGATCATCTACTATCAATACCTTCGCCATATATAGATCCGTTATTCAGCCCTGTCCGACGTAACCGTTCACCGGGACGGTGTTGACAGCACCAACTCCTCCGGGAACGGGTAGTCGGTTTTCTCGATGCAGGACCTGACAACTGCCCTCAGCCACTCCTGCGGGCAGCGGCCCAATCGCTTGGCCGTCTCCACCAACGATAGGATACGCTGCCTGAACTGCTCGCCTCGATGCGACCAGACGCCATAGCTTCCCTTGCGCCACAGCACATAGCCACGCAGCGCCCGCTCCGCTTCATTGTTGGTCAGCGCTATCTCGTCGTTTTCCATAAAACGCCATAGCATCTCATCGTCCTTGAGCAGTAACTGGCAGCGCCCACGGTAGCGCTTGGAACACAGTACACTGCCCCGCTCCAGCTGCCTTCGCCAGCTTTGCCGACATCGCTGCAACCTTCGCTGGTACTGCTCCCGGCTTAAGCAGCCTTGTTCATAGCCATGCCGGGTTCTGAACACCGTGTCAGCCAGCAGTACCAGCCGGGCTCCGATAGGCTGGTTGACGGCGTCGCTACTCTCGGCAATCGCCGCCACGTTGCGCAGCACATGCGCCCAGCACAGTTGGCGCTGGGCGCTGTCGATGAAGCGGTATCCCGCATACTGGTCGGTCACCAGCACCCCATCAAGCTCACTGCCCAGCAACCGCTTCGCTGCCTCCTGACCGCGGCCAAACGCCGTCATGAAGCAGACCGCGACCTTGCTCAGGGCCAGCCACATCCAGCGTCGCTCACCGCCCCGCTGGTGCCGGGTTTCATCGGCATGGATGATGGCGGCAGACTGCACTTGCTGTTTGATGGCTTGGTGGGTCGGGGTGAGCATGGCGCTGACCCGGCCTTGCGCTTCACTGATGGCGCCTCGGCTAAAGCTCAAACCGAAGTGCTGCTTGAGCTGCTGCTGTATCTTGCTGATGCTCTGGTGGAACTGACCACTCTGCAAAGCGATATAGCTCAGCAGATTAGCCCCCATCTGGCTGTGGCTCACCGTATCGGGCAGGGCTGCTTCACTGGTGGTGACGCACCCACGGCAGGTGCCCCGATACAGCTGATGCTCTGTCACCACATAGCTGACCTCGGGCAGGTCAAACACCTGATGAACCCGGTAGGGCTTGTCATGGGACACCACCTGCTCACCACAGCAGGCGCACTGCCGGGCAGGATAGTGTGGTATTGCCGTCAGTCGGTCGTCCTCAGGATGACGTTCACGCCGCTGCCCCTTGTGGCCAGGCTGGGCACCACGAGCCTTGCCGGAAGCGGGGCGCTTGCGCGCAGGCGGGGTCCCCGAGCCATCAGTGGAGGGGGGCTTGGAGGAGTTATTGCTGTTTTGGTTGAGGCGGTCTTCAAGCTCGGCGATGCGCGCCATCAGCTTGTAAATCAGCTCGTTGGCTTGCTCGAGGGTCAGCGGCAGGCCGGGTGGTGGCGTAATGGGTTTGCTCATGACGTGATGGTGCCAAGCTGGCGGGATCAGGCAAGGGGCAACAGTGGATCAAGGGATGATCGTCTCACTTTTTCCTGTCAATGCCATCTGGGTGAACAGTTAC
>NZ_JBFODJ010000007.1:0-34045 GCF_040908265.1 Aeromonas sp. R5-1 | reverse complement strand
TCAAGCAATACATTCAAAACCAGCGGGGCTGACGCCCCGGCGAAATTCCCCTCCCACCTACGTCGGAGGGAGTCCCCTTTCGCATTTAAGATGGCGTGAACCTGGGCGCTGCCCAACAGGGTGAGGGTCAGGATGAGCGCGGTCTGTCTGAACATGATCAATACCTCTGGCAATGGGTCATTCGGGCTTGCCGCTCCCTGGGCGGCAAGGGGTTTGCGTTGGCGAGCTGCAGCCCTCTCTCACCATAGCAGGAGGGAGCGAAAGACGATGTCTGCGTCAGCTCTGGGGGATGCGGACCCCCTTGTCGAGGTAGAGGCTGCTGTAGTGGGCGCGGTGGGTGACGAACATCACCTGATGGCGACTGCCATCGGAGAGAATGATGAAATCACCGGCCTGTGCCGGGCTTTGCAAGCGGATCTCGTGTTCGGGGGCCGTCAGCTTGTCGGCCTCCTCCCGGAAGGTGAGGGTGTAGGAATACATATGGCGCTCCACCGCAGGCTCATATACAGACACGCCTACAACTCTAGCCCCGGTGGCCGGGATCCGCGGCGCCCAAGCGGCGCCGATGGTGCAGATAATGTCAGCCGCGGTGAGGCACAGGGATCAGGGACGACCACTGAGCAGGATGGCGCCGCCCAGGGTGATGAAGAGCCCGCCGGTGATGCGGCCAACGAGGCGCTCGCTGCGACCTGGCTTGAAATAGCGACCGGCGCGCCTGGCCAGGGCGACATAGCACAGATGCACCAGGCTGACGATGGCGCAGATGGTCAGGTACATGGTGATGAACTGCAGCGTCAGCGGACTCTGGTGATCGAGGAACTGGGGCAGCAGGGCGCAGAGGAAGACGATGGTCTTGGGGTTGCTGGCGGAGACCAGAAAGGCTTCTCGCAACAAGGAGAGGGTGGTTCTGGTGCGTCCCCGAGCGGTGGAGGGAGAGAGCCCTTGGGCATTGGTATTGGCCGCGCGCAGCGCCTTGTAGCCCAGATACACCAGGTAGCCACCCCCCGCCAGCTTGAGGGCGACAAAGAGGGGAGGCAGGGTTTGCAGCAGGGCCCCCACCCCCATGGCGACCAGACCGATGAGGATGGCCTGGCACCCCAGGTTGCCGAGGATGCTGACAAGGGCGGCGCGCCAGCCGTGTTGCAGACCGTTCTTGACCACCAGCAGCACATTGGGGCCAGGAGTCAGGGTCGCCAGCAGATAGGCTAGCGCAAACAGCATCCAGGTATTGGGGTTCATGAGCACATCCTTGGCGTCAAAGCTGGCATGATGCCAGCCTCTTTGACGAGTCGTCCAGCGGCGTCTCTCCCGGCCCCGAAGAGGATCCAGGCGAGAGCAATCAGGTGCAGCATGGTCTGCGGCTGGAAATGCAATAGGCAAGGATATGTATAAAAAAACCGCATGAAGGCAGTTTTTGATGATGCCTTCACATCGCAGATAAGCTGTCTTTTTTCTCGCCGGTCAACTAATGGCGTCGCAGCATACTGATTTCACCGATGTCGATGGATTGCCAATCGTAACCGCTGACCATCCTGCCACGAGCTTGTGGACGGGTGACGGTTTGAAAGAGCGATCTTCCTTTGGTGCGAGACAGGTCACGGTTGTGGACAGAAAGATCCCCTCTACTTGGCCATATGGAACCGCAATGAAAGAGGGGGGGGAGGATGTCACTTTTTGATGAGCGTCGTGTGCAGGATCTCTGTGCCCGCTTGCTGGCAGACACTAATAACCAGGGATATTCACTCGATAGCAAGCATGGCCGCGAGTTGAGAGATCTCCTGCAGGCTGTGGGTGGAGTCAAGCCAGTGGGACGAGGGGCTCGTCATGTGTTGACCGATGCTGGAAGGAATTATCTCGCAGCACAGCTGGCACAGGTTGCACCAGTGATGCCGGACAGGCGTGACACGATACGGGCTCTCGGGGTGGACCTGCCCGCACATCTAAACCAGGCCAGTTTTCATGCCCTCTGGTATGGGGACAGCAAGAGCGGGATAGATCCAGATAATGATGCTATCGACATCACGCTGACACAGGATGAAGTGATTCGACTTCGCACGCTGAGCCCGCTGTCACTCATCGACCAGGACGGACTGCGCCACGACATGAGGGCGCAACTGGCACTATTGGGAGAGCTGGTCTTACCGGAGCGCTGCTTGAGTAAGTTACATGGCATTGAGTGGCAGGGGCGGCAACTGGTCACGGTGGAGAACAAGGGAGCTTTCGTGGATTACCCGCTGCAAGTGGGGGAGTTGTTGCTCTATGTGCCTGGCCGCAATACCAAGTTGGCACGTCAGGTATTCCCGCTGTTGCCGGCTGCCGTACCCTGGGCCCATTTTGGCGATCTGGATCAGCGCGGATTGGATATCGCTAACGAGCTGGCCCATGCCCTTCGTCGTCCGTTGGCTCTTTGGCTACCCGACACCTTGATGGCCTATGTTCATCACTATGCCCGCACTCTGATCCGCCGTCTGGAGGGGCAACCGATCAGCAGAGGCAAGATCCCATGGGAGGAGGTCCCCGTGGTGAGTGAGCATGGCAAGCAACTGGAAGAGGTCCTTATATATCTGATCGAAAAGGGATTGTGGTTGGAACAGGAAGTATTGGTGCTAGCCGGAGATTGGCAGTCATGGCCACTCGACGCGCCTTGCGGCCAACGCAGTAATGAAAAAACCGCCATCAGGCGGTTTTAATGGTTGTCAGCCCCTATTTCAGGGCTTTTTTCAGCTTCTTGATCTTGCCTTCGTGCTTGGCGATTTTCGCCTGGCGGGCGGCGATCTTCTTCTTGATCTCTTTCTTGCTGGCCATGGGGCGGCTCCTTGGTCTCGTGGGCGCCATGGGGATCAGGGTGCCCGGGGTCTTTCCATGCGTGCCGGGAAGGCCCTCTCCATTGGCGCACTGACAGTCAGGGGAGGGGCATACCGCGGAACTGGTTTGCAGGATAGTCCAGTTTCCCGCGGGTGCCACCCGAACGGTGGGAAACAGAGGCAACAAAAAAGCGCCCCTGGGGGCGCTTCTGGCTTGAAGGGGTCGGAATCAGGCCTTCTTCAGGTAGGCGGCCACCAGCACGATCTGCATGCCGTTGACCTTGCCCTCGATGTGCAGCGGGTTGTTGGTCAGGCGAATGCCCTTGACCAGGGTGCCGCGCTTGGCGGTGAAGCCCGCGCCCTTGACGTCCAGATCCTTGATCAGGGTGACGGAGTCCCCTTCCACCAGCACGGCGCCATTGGAGTCGACGGTCGGCACGCTGTCGTCATCGTCGCTGGTCACGCCGGCGTCTGCCCAGGCCTTGACCTCGTCTTCCATGTACATCATGTCCAGCATGTCCTGGGCCCAGAGCTCGCCCCGGGCGACGAGGGCCTTCAACTGGCGCCAGGCCATCACCTGCACCGCCGGCACCTGGCTCCACATGCTGTCACCCAGGCAGCGCCAGTGGTTCACCTCCGTGGTGTCCGGCTGCTCCAGCTGGCCGCGGCAGGTGGCGCAGAGGGCCACGCTGTGGTCGTCGTCGCTGGCGGGGGAGTGCGGCACCGGGAAGGCAGTCAGCGCATGTTCTGCGCCACACAGCTCGCATTTGGCATTTGCACGGGCTTGCAGGATGGCATTGATGGTCATGATTGGGTTCCGTTTATAGGGGTAAAGCGGCTCGCCGTGGCGGGCTGCGCGAATGAGGGGGCGGAATATAGCACAAATCCCTGCTTTTTGTCAGGCTACCAGCGGCGCACAGGCGAGTGCTTTTTGACGGCAGATCGCTAGAATGAGCCTCCCTTTTTGCGCCAAAGGACAGGTTCACCGTGCTGGCCCACCGTTTTCGACAACTGGACTGCTTGCTCACCGCCGAGCGACGCTGGTGGCAATACCAGCCCTATCACCATTTGGGGATCGCCTTTGCCCGCGAGGAGCCAGCCCTTGCGAAGTGCCTGGCAGCCCTGACCCTTGACGAGATAGCGCACCTCGACGGGGATATGGATGCGCTCTGCACCCTGCTTGCCCCCTGGATCCCGGCGGGGGCCGAGTTGCAGGCCCTCGGCGAGCTTGCCCCTTTCGCCCCCGAGCCCGTCCAGTGCGCCAGGACCATGGCGATGTACATGCCGGGACGCAAGCAGGGGCAGATAGAGGCCTTCACCGGCTGCCTGCCCCCCCACCAAGGTCCCTATCTGGAGTGGTGCGCCGGCAAGGGGCATCTGGGGCGCCTGGTGTCGCTGCACCGTGGCGCGGAGATCCTTAGCCTGGAGTGGCAGGGGGCGCTCTGCGAGGAGGGGCGGCGGCTCGCCGCGCGCGACGGCGCCAACATGCGGTTCGTGGAGGCGGATGCCTTTGCCGCCGAGTCCGGGGCCCTCATCGCCCCGCACCATCACGCCATGGCGCTCCATGCCTGCGGCGATCTGCACACCCATCTGTTGACGCGGGTGGCCGAGGGGCGTGCCCAGGGGGTGACCCTCTCCCCGTGTTGCTATCACCTCATCAGGGGAGAGCACTATGCGCCCCTCTCCCGGGCCGCCAGGGCCAGTGCCCTGCGCCTTGGCAAGAGCGACCTGAAGCTGCCGCTGCAGGAGACGGTGACCGGCGGCGCCCGCATCGCCCGGTTGCGGGAGCGGGAGGTGGTGTGGCGCCTCGCCTTTGACTGCCTGCAGCGCCAGGTGCGCGGGGTGGATGAGTACCTGCCGGTGCCCAACCTGCAAAAGAGCCTGCTGACCGGGGGCTTCGAGGATTTCTGCCACTGGGCCGCCGAACGCAAGGGGATGGGCTTGCCCGCGGGGCTTGACTATGCCGCCTTGCTGGCACAGGGGGAGCGGCGTTTTGGCGATGCCGCCCGCATGGAGCTGGTGCGCCACCTGTTTCGCCGTCCCCTGGAAATCTGGCTGCTGCTCGATCGCGCCCTTTTCCTCGAGGAGCAGGGCTACCGGGTGGAGGTGGGCACCTTCTGCCCCAAACCCATGACCCCGCGCAATCTGCTGATCCGGGCGGTGCGCGCAGGGGGGATCTGAGCAAGAGTCTGGACAGGTCGGATGGCTGCAGCCGCAAGACCTGGGGCTGGATCCCCCTGCAAACGAGCGCCATCTGAGTGCAGGGAGGCATGGCTCACAATTTCGCCAAATTCTTAATTCTTGTCGTGAATTTAGTTGTCAGGATGCCTATGCTCGCCCTGACATTTTCAAGACAAGGATGGTTACCCATGTTCATGCTCACGCGTACCGCCTGCCTGGTTGCCCTCGTCTGGGCACTGCCCGGCCAGAGCGCCATGACAATCCAGCCCGATCCCCAGAACAGCGGGGGCTATGTGATGGCGGCGGCGGATCTTGCCAGTGCAGCCCAGGCCAAGACCGCCAACCCCATGTACGGGATCTGGTCTCACGCCCTGGCCACCCGGCCCAATACGGTGGTGGAGGCCATCGTGGCCCGCGCCCCCGGCAACCCGGACAACGTCAAGCGGGTCGAGCGGGTCTTCACCGAATCGGACTGGGAGTTCCTGACCCAGATGGCCGCCCCGGAGTACACCTACGAGCGCTTCCTGCGGGCGGTGGGCAAGTTCCCCGCCTTCTGCGGCGACTACACGGACGGGCGCAATGCGGACGCCATCTGCAAGAAGTCCATCATCACCGCCTTCGCCCACTTTGCCCAAGAGACCGGTGGCCACATTGCCAAGGAGAATGTCTCCGACAACCCCCTTGGGCTGGAGGAGTGGCAACAGGCCCTGGTGCACGTGCGGGAGATGGGCTGGTCTGAGGGGCAGACCGGCTACACCACGGGGTGTGGCCAGAGTGACTGGCAGAACCGGCGCTGGCCCTGCAGCACCGGTCAGGGCTATTTCGGTCGCGGCGCCAAGCAGCTCTCCTACCACTTCAACTACGGCGCCTTCTCCGAGGCCATGTTCGACGGCGACGCCTCTGTGCTCCTCAACAACCCCGGGCTGGTGGCGGACTCCTGGCTCAACCTCGCCTCCGCCATCTGGTTCTTCCTGACGCCCCAGGCTCCCAAACCCGCCATGCTGCACGTCATCGACCGGACCTGGGTGCCCTCCCAGCGTGAGCTGGCGGCGGGCATCGGCTACGGCTTTGGCACCACCATCAACATCATCAACGGTGGCATCGAGTGCGGCGAGCAGAACAAGAACAAGGGCCAGCCGGTCAACCGTATCCGCTACTGGGAGGGGCTTGCGGCCCACTACGGGATCCCGCTGCTGGCGGACGAGAAGAACACCTGCTGGCAGCAGACCCCCTATGGCAGCCTCAACCTCAACGGCGCCACCGACGTGCTCTACACCAACTGGGACGGCAACTGGAAATACTACCCGGACAGACCCGGCGGCTACTCCTTCGAGTGCGATCTGGTGGGGTACCAGACCGCCTATTCGGCCCTGGTGCCGGGGGATTACGAGAAGTGCGTGACCAACTTCTACGGCTCCCACGCCAGCTGGCCCAAGGTACGGGTGGTGGCCACGCTGGATCCGGCCCCCGTCGACCCGAGCGAGCCGCCGGCAGGCGGGGTGCCCGCCTGGGACGCGGGCAAGGTCTACACCGCCGGCAACAAGGTGAGCCACAAGGGCGTGGTGTATCAGGCCAAGTGGTGGACCCAGGGCAACGAGCCGGGCAAGGGGGATCCCTGGGCTCCGGTGACCTGAGAGTCAGTACAAGCGCAAGCACCCCGGGGAGGCCGCGCGCCTCCCTTGTTGATCGCCGCGCTGGCTTGCTGCGCCTCTTTTGGCACTGATAGAGTGCGGATTCACACCGAGGGAGGATGACCATGAACATCGCCATTCATTTTGAAATTCCGGTACAGGATTTGGAGAGAGCCATTCGCTTCTATGAGGGGGTCTTCGAGACGGTGCTGGAGCGGGTGCAGATCGATGGCAACGAGATGGCGCTCTTTCCCCTGGAAAGTGGCACGGCGGGCTGCTCCGGCGCCCTGGCGAAGGGGGAGAGCTATGTGCCGAGTCTGGATGGCACCCGGATCTATCTGCGGGTGCCTGACATCGAGGGGGCCATGGCCCGGGCGCTGGCATCGGGCGGGGCCTGTCTCTATCCCGTCACCCGGGTCGGGGAGAGCCTCCGGGTGGCGGAGTGTCGGGATTGCGAGGGGAACCGCATCGCCTTGCAGGAGGGAACCTGACCATTATTTATCCGGTGCATGGGGTGTGTTGAGTCATTCACGCGATGAATAAAGAGGGGGATTTTCCCGCTCCGGGAGTCTCAGACCCGCGGTGAGGCCCCGGAATGGTCAGTTGCCGCCCCCCGGATCCCGTGCTACTTCATCTGGTGCGGCAAGGAGGCGAGCACCCGTTCGCCCGGTCTGTCGCCCCAACTCTCAGGAGGCATCATGGAAGGGCATTGTCTGTGTGGCGGGATCACCGTGTCGAGCGGCGATCACAAGGAGGTCAACCTGTGTCACTGCGCCATGTGCCGGCGCTGGTCAGGGGGGCCCATGTTCGCGGTGCACGGGGGCAAGGGCGTGCGGTTCACCGGGATGACCCCGGTGGCCTACCGCTCGTCGGAGTGGGCGGAGCGCGGATTCTGCCCCACCTGCGGCACCCATCTTTTCTACCATCTGTTGCCGACGGACGAGTACATCCTCTCAGCCGGCCTGTTTCAGGATCAGGGGTTCGAGCTCACCGGGCAGATCTTCATCGACGAGAAGCCCGACTTCTATGCCCTCAAGAACGACACCCCGACCCTGACCGGACAGCAGGTGTTCGAGCAGTTCGCCCCCAAACCCTGAGCCTGTACTCACCCCGAGGAGAAGCCATCATGGATGAACAACCGAAGGTGAAGGGGCCTGCCTCCTATTTTCCCGCCATCGAGCAGAAATACGGCCAGCCCATCGTCCACTGGCTGACCCTGCTGGCAGGGCGGGAGGAGCGCAAACACATGGCCCTGGTGGCCTGGCTCAAGGACGAACACGCCATGGGCCACGGCCATGCCAATGCCCTGGTGGCCCACTTTTTGGCGCAGCCCGATGCGCCCGGCGTGGCATGACAGTGCCACAGTGCAAAACGTGCAGGAAAGCCAGAGGATCAGAGAGATGAAGATAAGCGTCAGCGTCTGGGTTGCCAGGCCGATTGCCGATGTGTGGCAGGGCTGGAACACCCCCGCCAGCATCATGGCATGGAACGCCGCCTCCCCGCAGTGGCACTGCCCCCAAAGCCGGGTGGACCTGCGGGTGGGTGGGTGGGCGTTTTTGCCACCACATGGCGGCGCGGGATGGCAGCACGGGGTTTGATTTCGAGGGGACCTTCACCGAGGTCACAGCGCCGACGGGGCTCGGCTACGTCATGGACGATGGCCGCGAGGTGAGCGTGCGGTTCGTGGCAGAGCAGGGGGGCACCCAGGTGGAGGAGCGGTTCGATGCCGAGTCCCTGCACAGCGGCGAACAGCAGCGGGCGGGGTGGCAGAGCATCCTGGATAACTTCAAGCGACATATGGAAGCCGCCAGCTGACCCCTGTGGGGCGCCATAAAAAAACCACCGCAAGCTGGCGGTGGTTTTTTTATGGCGTTCGCCCGGGGCAAGGCGGGGCGGGGAAGGGGGTCACTCCTCGATGTCCAGCAGCACCAGGATGGCGCTCTCGCCCCCCCACTCCCGCGGCGCCTGGTGAAAGGCGCGCACAGCGGGGTGCTGGGCCAGCCAGCTCGGGATGCGCTGCTTGAGGATGTGCTTGCCGATGCCGTGCATCACCGAAGCGACGTGGATGTTCTCTTTTCGGCACAGGGTGAGCAGGGCCGCCAGCTCCTGCTTGGCCTGGTGCTGGTTCATGCCGTGCAGATCCAGATAAATCTCCGGCGGGTAGCTGCCGCGCTTGAGCTTTTTCAGCTCGAATTTTGACACGTCGTCGCGCACGTAACGGGTCGGCCCGTCCGCCTCGAGATGGGGCTGGTACTCGTCGCTGAAAAAGTGGTCAACCCCAAGCTTTTCGCGGCTCTCGCGCACTTCGCGTTTCTGCTTGACCGGGCTTGAGGAGGCCCTTATGGTATCTTGCTTAATTTTCCGGGTACCTTTGACAGCATCACGAAACAACAGGCTTTCCTCGTCTGTGAGTGAGGGCGTATTTTTCATCAGGTACTCGTCTTGCTCGCTGTATAAAATTCTCGGGCCGGATATTACTCGACTTGGAGGTGGATTTGGACAAGATATTTATCGATGAGGTGGTTGCCGAAATGCACACCATCCAGGACATGTTGCGCTGGGCCATGAGTCGTTTCAACGACGCCGGGATCTTCTACGGACATGGTACCGACAACGCCTGGGATGAGGCCGTGCAACTGGTGCTGCCCGCGTTACATCTGCCGCCGGACGTGGATCCGGGCATGCGCCACTCCCGCCTGACCACCAGCGAGCGCCACCGCATCGCCGAGCTCATCATCCGCCGCGTGCAGGAGCGCATTCCGGCGCCTTACCTGACCAACAAGGCCTGGTATGCGGGCTGGGAATTCTACGTGGACGAACGGGTGCTCATTCCGCGCTCCCCCATCGCCGAGATGGTGGCCAACCGCTTCGCCCCCTTCCTGAAAGACGAACCGACCCGGATCATGGACCTGTGCACCGGCTCCGGCTGCATCGCCATCATCATGGCCCACGAGTTCCCCCATGCGGAAGTGGATGCCATCGACATCAGCGTCGATGCCCTCAACGTGGCCGAGCGCAACATCAACGATCACGGGCTGGAGCAGCAGGTTATCCCCATTCGCTCCGATCTGTTCCGGGATCTGCCGGCCGGTGACAAGTACGATCTCATCGTCTCCAACCCGCCCTACGTGGACTCCGAGGACATGTCGGATCTGCCGGAGGAGTTTCGCCACGAGCCGGAGCTGGCCCTGGCGTCGGGCTCCGACGGCCTCAAGCTCACCAAACGTCTGCTGGCCAATGCCGCCGACTTCCTGAAAGAGGATGGCGTGCTGGTGGTCGAGGTGGGCAACAGCATGATCCACCTGGAAGCCCAGTTCCCCGAGGTGCCCTTCACCTGGGTCGAGTTCGAAAACGGCGGCCACGGCGTCTTTGTGATGACCCGCGCAGAGCTCGAGCAGTACCAGGCCCATTTCGCCATTTACAAGAACTAAGCAGCAAGGAGCATTCATGGCAGGGAACAGTTTCGGCCAACTCTTTCGGGTCACCACTTTCGGCGAGAGCCACGGTCTGGCGCTGGGCGCCGTGGTCGACGGCTGCCCGCCGGGGCTGGAGATAAGCGAAGACGATTTGCAGGGGGATCTGGACAGGCGCAAGCCCGGTACGTCCCGCTACACCACTCAGCGCCGCGAGGCGGACGAGGTGAAGATCCTCTCCGGGGTGTTCGAGGGCAAGACCACGGGCACCTCCATCGGGCTGCTCATCGAGAACACCGATCAGCGCTCCAAGGACTACTCCGAGATCAAGGATCTGTTCCGACCCGGCCACGCCGACTACACCTATCACCAGAAGTACGGCCAGCGTGACTACCGTGGCGGCGGCCGCTCCTCGGCCCGCGAGACCGCCATGCGGGTCGCGGCGGGCGCCATCGCCAAGAAGTACCTGAAACAGGTGCACGGCATCGAGATCGTGGGTTTTCTCTCCCAGCTCGGCCCCATCAAGGCGGAAGGGTTCGACGAGAGCCAGATCGAGCAGAACCCCTTCTTCTTCCCCGATGCGGGCAAGCTGGAGGCGCTGGATGAATACATGCGTGCCCTCAAGAAAGAGGGAAACAGCGTGGGGGCCAAGGTGTGCGTCGTGGCGCGCAACGTGCCGGTGGGCCTGGGGGAGCCGGTGTTCGACCGCCTCGACGCCGACATCGCCCACGCCATGATGGGCATCAACGCGGTGAAAGGGGTGGAGATCGGTGACGGCTTCGCGGTGGTGGAGCAAAAAGGCTCGGAGCACCGGGACGAGATGACTCCGACCGGCTTTGCCAGCAATCATGCGGGGGGCATCCTGGGGGGCATTTCGTCGGGTCAGGAGATCGTGGTGAGCATGGCCCTCAAGCCTACCTCCAGCATCACGGTGCCGGGCAAGACCATCACCACCAGCGGTGAGGCCACCGAGATGATCACCAAGGGGCGTCACGACCCCTGCGTCGGCATCCGTGCCGTGCCCATCGCCGAGGCCATGCTGGCCCTGGTGCTGATGGATCACCTGCTGCGCCACCGCGCCCAGAACCAGGGCGTGCACACCCAGACCCCGCAGCTGCGCTGATCACGCTGCGGGCCAGGTGAGTGATCACCAGATACCACAAGGCGACCCCAGGGTCGCCTTTTTCATGGTTTTTTGCCGGCGTCGGCGTCAGGGGGCCGATGGCGTCGAGAGCGATGGGTGCCGGGTTGCGTCCAGGCGGCAGCGGGGCGGCGCAAAGGCGGGATCCGGTGAGGGCAGGGTGGCGATGGCGGCATCGATGCGGGCGAGCGCCTCATCGTTCACGGCCTTTTTGGCAAACATCAGGCGCACCGGCTGCTGGTGCAAGAGCACCTGACACTGGATGGCATTGCTCGCCCCGAGCTGGTAGCGGGCGTATTGCCACTCCATGATGACGCCGTCGAGGCGGCGCGCCAGCAAGAGGGTGAGCAGCCTGTCATCGCTGTTGTATTCACTCGCCTGCCCGAGGGCAGGGCACTCCTCGTTCATCGGCAGGGGGCGGGTACCCCGCAGCTTGCCAAGTCGAAGCCCCTTGGCCTGGCAGAGGGTTGCCAGCTCTGTGAGCCCTTGCCAGCCGTCGGGCTCCCCGGCCTGCGGGCGCTGGCTCAGCAGCACGAAGCTGGCGCGCCGATAGGGGGCGGAGAAGCGGGCGAACCGCTCCCGCTCGGGGGTTTTCAGGGCGCCCATGGCCACGTCCAGCTGCTGGCGCTCCATGAGGTAGAGGGCCCGGGCCCAGGGGAGGTTGCGAAAGGCGGGCTCCACGCCTGCCTTGCCCAGGATCTGGCGGGTCAGGGTCACGTCCAGTCCGCCGAGGGTGCCGTCGGCAGCGATTTGACTGAAAGGGGGCCAGTGGCTCCAGGCCACCGACAGGGTCTCCCTGGCGGCGAGGGGCTGGGCGAAGAGCAGGGGCAGGACGAGGCCCAGCATGCGCCGGGCGGTGGGGGTGAACTTCCGTTTCAATCAAAACCTCCTGTTCCGTGTATCGCGCCGTCCCCGGCAGGCTGCGCAGGGGCATTGATACATACGGCGATTCGGGCCATTTTGTCCTGCCTTCGTCCCTATTTCCAGCCGTGCTGGGAGGCGCATCACATTTTCCTCGTCTAAGTGCGCCAACTCCGTTAGACTGCGCCTCTATTCTTTCCCCTTTGCTCTGCTCCCCGGGGAAATCGTTGTTTTCTCTATAGGCCCGGATCCTGTGAGATGGCATCGGCTCAGCAGAGGAGCCCCACCACGATCTTTGGCGCCCCTATCCCTAGCAGGTAACTATGAGTTTTACTTCCCTCGGTCTGGCCGAACCCTTGTTGCGTGCCGTTGCCGAGCAAGGCTACGACACCCCGTCTCCCATTCAGCAACAAGCGATCCCGGCGGTACTGGCTGGCCGTGATCTGATGGCCGCCGCCCAGACCGGGACCGGCAAGACCGCAGGTTTCACCCTGCCGATGCTGCAGCGTCTGATTGAAAGCAAGCGCAAGGTCTCCCCGAATCGCATCCGTGCCCTGGTGCTGACCCCGACCCGCGAGCTGGCCGCCCAGGTGGGCGAGAGCGTGCGCAACTACGGCAAACACCTGCCGATCCGCAGCCACGTGGTATTTGGCGGCGTGAGCATCAACCCGCAGATGATGGCGACCCGCCGTGGTCTGGACGTGCTGGTGGCCTGCCCGGGCCGCCTGATGGATCTCTACAACCAGAACGCCGTCAAGTTCGACGAAGTGGAGATCCTGGTACTGGACGAAGCGGATCGCATGCTCGACATGGGTTTTATCCGCGACATCCGCCGCATCCTGGCCCTGCTGCCGAAGAAGCGCCAGAACCTGCTGTTCTCCGCCACCTTCGCCGACGAAATTCGCGAGCTGGCCACCGGTCTGCTGGACAACCCGGCGGTGATCGAAGTGACCCCGCGCAACAGCACCGCCGAGCGCATCGAGCAGCTGGTACACCCCTGTGACAAGGCCAACAAGATTGCCCTGCTGAGCCATCTGGTCACCAGCAACGACTGGCAGCAGGTGCTGGTGTTCACCCGCACCAAGCACATGGCCAACCGCGTTGCCGAGACCCTGGACAAGAACGGCGTCAGCGCCGCCGCCATCCACGGCAACAAGAGCCAGGGTGCCCGTACCCGTGCCCTGGCCGGTTTCAAGGATGGCAGCGTCAAGGTGCTGGTGGCGACCGACATCGCCGCCCGTGGTCTGGACATCGACAAACTGCCACAGGTGGTCAACTTCGAGCTGCCGAACGTGGCGGAAGATTACGTGCACCGTATCGGCCGTACCGGTCGTGCCGGCGCCGCCGGTCACGCCATCTCCCTGGTCGCGGCCGATGAAGGCAAGCTCATCAAGGCCATCGAGCGTCTGACCAAGCAGAACATTCCGTGCGAGCAGGTGGCCGGTTTTGAAGCCTCCCGCGAGACCCTCGACAACATCGCCCGTGGCATCGGCGCGCCGCTTCGCAAAGAGCCGCGCGATCCGAGCGAGCAGCGCCGTGCGCCGCGTCCGCAAGGTCAGGGCCAGCGTCAGGGTGCCGGTCGCTCTGCCAACGGTGGCAATGGCGGCGGTAACCGCTCCGGCAACGGTGGCAAGCCCAAGCCCCAGGGCGGTCAGCGTCCGGAAGGCGGCGCCGCCAAACCGGCCCAGGCCCGTCGTCCCCGTCGCGCCAGCCACAACCAGTAAGCGGCCAGGGAGCCAGGCTCCCCACTGTTCGGTTGATACAAAAAGCCCCGCCAATCTGGCTGGGCTTTTTTTGTCCTAGTAGACGCTATTCACCGTAGAGGCGGATCTCCAGCACATGAGTGATGGCCTCGCCGCTCCAGTGGTACTCCAGATGACGGGCGTGGTCCACCCGGCTGACCAGACGGGGGCGATAGAGCACGTGACAGTCGTGACCGGGGTGGCGCACCGAGCGGTAGTGGATGCCGTCCGCCCCGGCGACCTTCTGCTCCCGGGCGAAGGCCTGGGCGGGGCCGTAATCGGTGGCGTGATAGAGGGGGCCTGGCAAAAACGCCGGGCCCGTGATGTCGATGAGGCTGGCGCTGAACTGCGCCTGGATCACCCGCATCTGCACCTTCTGGGCCGGCTCCCGGGTGTACCCGAAGATCCGCTCCCTGTGGTAGACCGTCTCCTTGATGCCGGTGTCGAGGGAGGGGGCACAATAGTAGCCGCCAAAGTCCCCCGTGGTGAAACGGGCACCCTCGGGATTGAGGTGGGTGAAGGCGGCCATCACATAGCTGCCGCCGGGCAGCCCCACCAGCCAGTCTTCCCTGGGCACCCGCATCAGCTCGCCCGCCTCTTCCCTCAGCCTGTCGTTGGTCAGGGCCTCGACGGCCCAGACCGCCTCAAGCTCGTCGGCGGTAGCGACGTCTTCATAGAGGCAGATGGGGGGAAAGCGGCTCGGAATGATGCGATAGGCGCAGGCATTGTGGAAGGTGCGCAAGGGCGGGGAGGACATCAGGCCATCTCCCCGCGCCAGGCGTGCAGCCGGGTAGCCACTTCGTAGAGATCGGCCACCCGCCCACCCTGCATGACCTCCATGGCGCTGCGCCCGGCGAAGAAGGGGTGGCTGTTGGGTTTGCGCACCCAGCCATAGATGCTCTCATCCAGGCTGAACAGCAGCCGCAGGCTCTTGTGGATGTTGAGTAGATAGCTCATCCGCTCCTGGAGATCGGCGCTCAGCCGAATGCCGCCGCTGGCCTCCTTGTACTTGTTCAGGGTGGAGCGGGAGGTAATGCCAAGCAGCCTGAGCTGTTCATCCGTGCTGCACTGCCATTTGTCCATGATGCGAAACACCACGGGCAGGGCCTTGCTGGGATCGACGGCGGGCTGTTGCCGGGCAAGAGATGCGGTGGCGACCATGTTGCCTCCCGGGTTGGCGTGCCAGACGGGCACGGGATCGTGGGTTATCTGCTAAGCAGTGTAGGGCAGGGGCGCAGTCATGTACATATCTATACATGCTTGCACTCAAATGTTCATTATTGGATGGATTTCGCGAGGAGGGGCGCGGGTCGGCCAAGTGAGACCGTGCCAATGAAGCGCCCCGCCAACTGGGTTGGCGGGGCGTGTCTCTTTGCGGCGTTTCTGTTTGTTGGGTCGGGGAGATCAGAGCGCGGGCAGCAATCCCATGCTGACGCTTATCTGCACCCCGACGATCAGCACACCCATGGCGCCGGCAAGGCCCAGGGCCAGCACGCCGCCCGGGGCGCGGTAGTGGTCTGCTTCGGCCTGCTTGCGGCTCTGCCACACCAGGGCCACCGGCAGCAGCACCGCCAGCACCGCCAGCGCAATGGCGGCGTAACCGAGCGCCATGATGAAGCCTTGCGGGAAGTAGAGGGCGAACAGCAGGGGCGGCACGAAGGTGATGAGGCCGGTCTGGGTGCGGCCCTGCCAGTTGTCCTTGCGACGGGTCACCTTGGCCATGAAGTCGAACAGTCCCAGGGTCACCCCGAGGAAGGAGGTGGCGAGTGCGAGATCCGCAAACAGATGCATCGCCTGGTTGAAGGCGGGCCAGCTCACCAGGCCGCCGACGTTGGCCAGCAGGCTGTCCAGGGCGCCGCCGGTCTGGATCAGGGATTGCTGGCCCAGCAGCCCCAGGATGGCGACCTGCCACAGCACGTAGAGCACGAGCGGCAAGGCGGAGCCCCACACGAAGACCCGGCGCAACTGCCTGGGGTTGTCCCCGAGGTAGAGCATGACGCTCGGGATGGAGCCGTGGAAGCCGAAGGAGGTGAAGATGACCGGCAGGCCCGCCAGCAGCAAGCCTTCCCCGAGGGGCATGGAGAGCAGGTGCTGCCCCTGGGCGCGGGGCAGCAGCAGCGCCAACACCGCCACCATGATCACCAGCTTCACGGTGAACATCAGGCGGTTGAGGTAATCCACCTGCCTGGTGCCGACGCACACCATGCCGCCAAACAGCAGGGTAAAGACCCAGGCCGCCTGCTCCTGGCCGAGGGGCAGGCCGGCATCGGCCAGTGCCTGGGCCAGCAGGCTGCTGCCGCCGCTGATGTAGGCGGAGGCCAGGGCGTAGAACAGCATCAGGATGCAGAAGGAGGCGATGCCCTTGCCCCAGGGGCCGAGCAGGTGATCCGCCAGCTGGTGCAGGTACCACTTGCCGGTGCTGAGGCTGGCTTCCACCTGCAGCATGGCGGTGAAGGCCATCAGGGCCCAGAGGCCGATCATCAGCATCAGGGTGGCGGGGCCGCCCAGGGACGAGGAGGCCAGCGGCAGGGCCAGCATGCCGGCGCCTATGGTGGTGCCGGCAATCAACAGGGTACAACCCAGGGTCTTGGTATTCATGTCATCCATCCGAAAGTGAGGGGCGCTGTTGCAAACAAGAGAGAGCCAGTTGGCTGTGTCGGGAGGCGCCTCCGGGGAAAAGCCGGAGGCTAGCAATATCGGTGTGGATACATCTGTACCTGAAACCTGTCAGTTGTAAAAATTGGTTGCCAAGTTAGCGGATTGAAATGGCGGAAACAACCCCTTAAAAGCGGATTTTGTGCTGTAGCAAGCCGAAGGGTGGCAATAAAAAGTGACACATTGCGCCATGCGCCGAAAAAACGCGCCCCTCAGGGGGAGGCTGCCCGTCAGGCTGCGTTGCGGGTCGACATCGAGAGCGCCCGCGTTGGCGGCAACAGGGCTTGCAGAGGGTAACACGGGGCCCTGGTGGTGCGACTGGCCCGATATAAGCAAACATCGGGTCATACTCCCAAAAGCCATCATTTTCACTTATAGCGAGCCGAGGCGCCGATAAACGTGCCCTGGCGCGGGGTTGCCGCCCGGCAGATCACCTCAAAGCCAGAAGGCGAAGGGCAAAAGCTGAGACAACAGGGGAGAACACAAGCAGGTGTGGGGGAGGAGGCTCAGGGGCTGGCACTGCGGGCCGCCCCCGGGGTGGTGCGTCGTTGCCGGGTCAGCGGCGGCGTTTGAGGGTACGGCTCACATAGTGCAGGCCGCTCTGGTAGTCGCCATTGACCGCCTTGAGGGCCAGCGTCAGGGCCTGGCTTGCCAGGGCGTCGTGCTGCTGGGGCAGGGAGTTGATGCCAAAGGGGAGGAAATCGAGCAGGCGGTCATCCCCGAAGGTAGCCATGGCGAGCTGGCTCATGTCGGCCTCCTGCTCCAGCAGGTAGTCGAGCACCCCCTCCATCAGGATGTAGGAGGTGGTGATCAGCGCCTCGGGCAGTTGGCCGAGCTGCTGATGGAGCGTCTTGATCAGGCGATACCCTTCGGTGCGCGAGAAGTGGGCCCCTTCACACAGGTGGCGGGTCGCACTGTGACTGGCAATGGCCTGTTCGAAGCCCGCTTTTCGCTCCTGACTGATCGTCAGTTCCGGCAGTGCAGTGATCAAGGCGATATGACCGATGGCCGGGGTGAGCAGGGAGGCGGTGAGGTCCAGGCTCGCCTTCTGGTTTTCACTCGCCACGGTGACGAAGTGCTCGGTGGCCATGGCACGGTCGATGGCGAGGATCTGCACGCCCCGGGACTGCTGCTCCAGGTAGAAGGGATCCGCCGGGGGGAGGCAGCTTGCCACCAGGAGCGCATCCACATGGCGGCTCACCAGCATCCGGGCCAGCTCCTTTTCGGTGTCCGGATCGTCCTCCGAGCAGACGATGAGCAACTGATAACCCTGGGTGCGGGCCCCTTGCTCCAGGCGCTTGGCGAGCTTGGCGTAACTGGCGTTTTCGAGGTCGGGCAGGATGAAGCCGAGGGTGCGGGTCTGGCCGCCGCGCAGGGAAGCGGCGCGGCTGTCCGGCTGATAGTTGTGGGCATGGACCACGGCCATCACCTTGTCGCGGGTTGCCTGGCTGATGCGGTATTGATCGGCCTTGCCATTGATCACATAGCTTGCGGTGGTGCGAGAGACACCGGCCAGCGCGGCGATTTCATCCAGTTTCATCATGTTGGCTCTGTTTGAGTTGCAAGGCCCGCGCCGGTTCCTGGTTGGGGCGCCGAAAAGTGTGCGCGGGATCATATCATTGAAACGTACTTTCTGCGGGATCTTGAACAATGCGCTGAAACGATTCAGTCTGAGTGTAATTGAAACGATTCAGCTTGTCAGTAACGGATGATTATCTGCACTTGGAAATGGGTTCCGGCTCACCAAAGCGAGAGATCACCGTCTATTGTCAGCAGGCAAGTTACCCAAAAATCGAGTTGAGTTGAGCCGGTACGCAGCGAGGCGAAGCCGGACCTGATGGAGAATCTCTATGTTGAAGTTGGCGCGACAGCAAATCCTGCTGGGACAATCGGTGACGACCAAGGCGGACGCCATCGCCCTGCTGGCAAGCAAACTGACCGACGCCGGTCTGGTTGAAGCAGGTTACGTGGACGGCATGCTGGCGCGGGAAGCGCAGCACGCCACCTATCTTGGCAGCGGTATCGCCATTCCCCACGGCACCACGGACACCCGTCATCTGGTGAAGAGCACCGGCGTCATGGTGGCCCAGTTCCCCCACGGCATCGAGTGGGACGAGGGGCAGATTGCCTACGTCGCCATCGGCATCGCCGCCAAGTCCGATGAGCACCTGGGGATCTTGCGCCAGCTCACCCACGTGCTGGGTGACGAGCAGGCCGCAGCCCAGCTCAAGGGGGCGACCGACGAAGAGACCATCATCAATATCCTGACTGGCGCGACTGGCGCCAAAGAGGTGCAATACCTGACCCTGGCGGACTTCCCGGCCGACGACCAGGACCAGTTGCTGCTGGGGGCTGCGGCCCGCGCCAAATCCGCAGGCTGGGGAGACGCAGCCATGGTGAGCGCCCTCCTGGCCAGTCAGCCTGTTCACCTGGGGGAGGGCATCTGGCTGGCCCGTGCGCAAGCGGCCCAGACCGGTTGGGTGCTGGCCACCCCGAGCACCCCGCTGAACGTCGGTGAATTGCCGGTCAGCGCCCTGCTGCTGCTGTGTGCCGCAGATAGCGGCCATTTGCCGCAACTCGAGAATCTGGCCAAGCTGGCCGCAGCCGGCCAGCTGGCCACCCTCTCTGGCAGCGACGGTCTTGCCATGTTGCAGGCGGGTCCGGCGAGCGGGCTTTCCGAGACCTTCACCATCATCAACCCTCACGGTCTGCACGCCCGTCCGGGCGCCATGCTGGTCAAGGTGGCCAAGGAGTATGAATCCGACATCCGCGTCGCCAACCTCGATGGCAGCGGTGAAGCCGTCTCTGCCAAGAGCCTGATGAAGGTGATCGGGCTTGGGGTCAAGTGCGGTCATCGTCTGGCGTTTCGCGCCGAAGGAGCGGATGCCGAAGCAGCCCTCAAGGGCATTGGCGAAGCCATTGCCGCCGGCTTGGGCGAGGGGGCGCACTGATGGACATCGTCACCATCACCCTCAACCCCGCGCTCGATCTCACCACCCGTCTGGAGGCCATGCACCCTGGCGAGGTCAATCTGGTGAGCGAGGCCAACTTGCGCGCCGCGGGCAAGGGGATCAACGTCGCCATGGTCTTGAAAGATCTCGGCCGTGACGTAGGCCTGACCGGCTGGCTCGGTGAGGGCAACCAGCAGAGCTTCGTCTCCCTGTTCGAGGAACGTGCCCTTGCCGATCACTTCGTGCGCGTGGCGGGCGACACCCGGATCAACGTCAAGATCTCCGAACAATCCGGCCGGGTGACCGATCTCAATCTGCCGGGACTCGCCGTGCAGGAAGGCGATGTCAGCGCCCTGGAAGCGGCGCTGGAGCGACTGGCTCCCCACACCGACTGGTTCGTGCTGGCGGGCAGCCTGCCCAAAGGGGTGTCCCCCGATTACTGTGGCCATCTGATCCGCCTGCTCAAGGCCAAGGGCAAGCAGGTGATCTTCGATTGCAGCGGCGCGGCGTTGAGCGAAGGGATCAAGGCGGCGCCGACCCTGGTCAAACCCAACCTGGAAGAGCTGAGCCAGTGGGCCGGTCGTCCCGTGAAGACCCTGAGCGAGCAGGCCGAGTGCGCCCGCGCGCTGCAGGCAAGCGGGATCCCCAACGTGGTGATCTCCAATGGTGCCGACGGCCTCATCTGGTTTGCACCGGATGCCACCTGGCAGGCGATTCCGCCGCGCATGGAGGTGGTCAGCACCGTGGGTGCCGGCGACTCCCTGGTGGCGGGCCTGGTCCATGGCATGAGCCTGGACTGGACGCCGGAGCAGACCCTGCGTCTGGCCACCGCCGTCTCGGCACTGGCGGTGAGCCAGGTCGCGGTCGGCTTCAACGATATCAATGTGCTCAAACCGTTACTCGAGCAGGTGCGCGTACAGCGTCTGGATGATCTGGCACCGACTCAACCCCAACCCCATTTGATGGCTAACTCAGGAGATGCCCAATGAAAGCAATTCTGGTTACGGCTTGCCCGGCGGGCATTGCCACCAGCTTTCTCGCTGCAAAACGGATAGAACAGCAGGCCAAACTGGCTGGCTGGGAGCTCACCCTCGACGTCGACTCCAGCGTGCAGCCCCGTCAGGTCCCCTCGAAAGAGCTGATTGCCGCCGCCGACCTGGTGCTGGTCGTTGCCAGCGCACCGGTGGATCTGGCCGCCTATGACGGCAAGTCGCTCTATCGGGGCGACATGGATCTGGCGCTCCAGGATCCCGCTGCCCTGCTGGAAGCCGCGCGAAGCGGTGCCAGCGTCTATCGCCATGAGGCGGCACCTGCCGTTGCCAAACCGACCAGCGGTGCCAAGCGCATCGTGGCGGTGACGGCCTGTCCGACCGGGGTGGCCCACACCTTCATGTCGGCCGAGGCCCTGGAGACCATGGCCAAGCAGCTGGGTCACCAGATCCGCGTCGAAACCCAGGGCTCGGTCGGTGCCCAGAATGCCTTGACGGCGGACGAGATTGCCGCCGCCGATCTGGTGTTCCTCGCCACTGACATCGAGGTGGACATGGCGCGCTTTGACGGCAAGCCGGTCTATCGCACCAGCACGGGGGCTGCCCTGAAGAAAACCCGGGCCGAGCTCGACAAGGCCTGGACCGAGGCGAAGATCTATCGCCACAGCGGCGCGGCTGCGGTCAAGAAAGAGGAAAAGGCGGGCCCCTACAAGCACCTGCTGACCGGTGTCTCCTTCATGTTGCCCATGGTGGTGGCGGGGGGCCTTATCATCGCGCTCTCCTTCATCTTCGGCATTGAAGCGTTCAAGGAAGAGGGGACGCTGGCCGCGGCCCTGATGAAGATAGGTGGCGGCTCCGCCTTCGCCTTGATGATCCCGGTGCTGGCAGGCTACATCGCCTACTCCATCGCCGACCGTCCGGGTCTGGCGCCCGGCATGATCGCCGGTATGCTGGCAAGCTCGCTCGGCGCCGGTTTCCTTGGCGGCATCGTCGGCGGCTTCCTCGCCGGTTACAGCGCCAAGTTCCTGAGCGACAAGGTGCGCCTGCCGGTCACCCTGGAAGCCCTCAAGCCCATCCTCATCATTCCGCTCTTTGCCAGCCTGTTCACCGGTCTGGTGATGATCTACGTGGTGGGTGGCCCGGTGGCGGGCATCATGAACGCCATGACCGAGTTCCTCAACAACATGGGCTCTGCCAACGCGGTGCTGCTGGGTGTCATCATCGGCGCCATGATGTGCTTCGACATGGGTGGCCCGGTCAACAAGGCGGCTTATGCTTTCGGTGTCGGCCTGCTCGCCTCCAAGACCTATGCCCCCATGGCAGCGGTCATGGCCGCCGGCATGGTGCCTGCACTGGGGATGGGGATCGCGACCTTCCTGGCCAGCAGAAAGTTCATCAAGGCGGAGCAGGAAGCGGGCAAGGCCTCCTTCGTGCTGGGTCTGTGCTTCATCTCCGAGGGGGCCATCCCGTTTGCCGCCAAGGACCCCATGCGCGTCATCCCGGCCTGCATGGCGGGCGGCGCCCTGACCGGTGCGCTCTCCATGCTGTTCGGCTGCGAGCTGGTGGCACCCCACGGCGGTCTGTTCGTGCTCTTCATCCCGAACGCCATCAGCCATGTGATGATGTACATCCTGGCGATCGCGGCCGGTTCTCTGGTGACCGGGGTGGCCTACGCCATGCTCAAGCGTGGCGAGGAGCAGGCCAAGCTGGCGACTGCCTGAGGACGTCACGGCGTGACACACCCTTCATGACAAGGCGGCCCTGGGGCCGCCTTTCTTGTTGAGGGGAGGGGCAAAGGGGGATTTAAAAATCCCAGCCCGGCGGGGGCGGCGGATCGGCCGCCTCTGCGGCCTGCGCCTTGCGGCGAGCGGCCTCGACCCTGGCCTTGCGGCTGCGGCACAGACGCATCACCTCCTGCTGCTGGGCAGGGGTCATGGCAAGCCAGTTGAAACGCTCCTCGCGGCTTCGCAGGCATCCCTTGCAATACCCCTTGTTGTTCAGTTCGCAGACCCCGACACAGGGGCTCTGGAGCGGGAAGATTTCGAGCTGTTCCATCCATGACCTCTCACACCTTGTCACCTTGTTATAACCCAGAAGATCACGGCAGGAGAAATCCGTCGTCAGGGGCGTGAAGGCGTTTGCTTTCCCCGGGCAATTTTGGCATCTTCCCCGCCGTGCAAGACACTCGGTGTTATATGAGGACATATGAATAGACATGCGTACTGGTTGGCCGCCGCCGTGGTGGGGCTGGCCGGTTGTGCGGGCAACCCTGAACCGGTCAAGGTGCCCCAGAAGAAGGCGGAATCCGGATGTTTTCTGAACTGCGAGATCCCTGTGAATCTGGGCAAGCAGTATCTGGATGGTGCCCTGCCGGGGGATCTGGTGCGGGTGGAGCGGGTCAACAGCCGCGCCCGCGCCGATTACAGCAAGTTCGGTCCCCAGAGCCGGCTGGTGATGGAACGCTCCGGCCGTATGGCGAGCCGCTATGGGGAGCTCTACCGTCAACTCTCACGCTGGGTCGCCAATGGGGGCAATCCCGCCCATATCACCCAGTACGGTATCAGCCTGGCCCAGCTTGGCGGTGCCGACCGCATGGGCAACGTGCTCTTCACCGGCTACTACTCGCCAGTGCTGGAGGTGCGCCATCGCCCGGACGCCCAGTACAAGTATCCCATCTATGCCATGCCCAACTGCGGCGGTCGCTGCCCGAGCCGGGCCGAGATCCACCGGGGGGCGCTGGCCAACCGGGGGCTGGAGCTGGGCTACAGCAAATCCCTCATCGACAACTTCCTGATGGACGTGCAGGGTTCCGGCTTCGTTCACTACGGCGATGACGACCGGTTGCAGTACCTCGGCTACAGCGGCAAGAACGGCCACGGCTATGTCAGCATTGGCCGGGTGCTCATCGACCGTGGCGAAGTGCCCAAGGAGCAGATGTCCATGAAGGCCATCAAGGAGTGGGCCAATCGTCAGCCGGAAGAGAGCGTGAAGGAGCTGGTGGAGCAGAACCCCTCCTATGTCTTCTTCGAGCGCCGTCCCACCAACGACGTGGTGGGGGCCGCCGGCATTCCGCTCTTGCCGATGGCGGCGGTGGCTGCCGACAAGACTCTGCTGCCCATGGGCACCCCTATCCTCGCGGAAGTACCGCTGCTGGACAAAGCAGGCAACTGGACCGGCAAGCACCAGCTGCGGCTGCTGATTGCGCTGGATGTGGGGGGCGCGGTGAAGAAGGGCCACCTCGATCTCTACCACGGTATGGGTGAGAAGGCCGGTGTCGCGGCCGGTCACTACAAGCACTTTGGCCGGGTCTGGAAGCTGGGTCTGCACCACGGGCCGACCGCCGCCCCCTGGTTGTAACGCCCCCGGGTTGTAATGTAAGAGGGTCATGGCCCCTCATTTCCCTCAAGAGACGGGACATTCCCATGAAAAAAGCCGCCGGAGCAATCCGGCGGCTTTTTGTTTGCGGGGCAGATCTGGCGACAAGGGCCGTCAGCCCTTTCGGATATCGAGCTTGATGGCGCCCACCGGCTGACAGCAGCAGGGGAGGCACTCCCCCTGGGAGACAAAGGCGAGCGGGACGGCGGCGTAGTGCACCTTGCCCGCCAGCAGCGGGGTGCGGCAGGCGCCGCAATAGCCGCTGCGGCACTGGAACTCCACGTGATGGCCGTGGCGCTCCAGGGTCTCCAGCACGCTTTCGCCGGGATGGGGGTGCAGCACACCGTCCAGGGTCTGTACCTGGGGGGCTTGCCCCTCCGGCGCCGTGGTGGCGGTATGCAGGGGCGAGTTCAGGGTGGCGGTGGCGTCACTCACGGACGTCGCTCTCCCGCATCATGGCCTGCCAGCAGAGGTCGCCTAGCATCACAGCTCGAAGTCACCCAGATCGTCGGCGTGCACTTCACTGTCTATCTGACCCACCAGATAGGAGCTTACTTCCACTTCCTGGGGCGCCACCTGCACGTTGTCGGAGGAGAGCCAGGTGTTGATCCAGGGGATGGGGTTCTGCTTGGTGCCGGCAAAGGCCGGTTGCAGGCCGACGGCCGCCATGCGCAGGTTGGTGATGTATTCCACGTACTGGCAGAGGATGTCCTTGTTCAGGCCGATCATGGAGCCATCCTGGAACAGGTACTCGGCCCACTCCTTCTCCTGCAGGGCTGCTTCCTTGAACAGCTCGAAGCAGGCCTGCTCGCACTCGACGGCGATCTCCGCCATGTCGGGGTCGTCGTTGCCGCTGCGCATCAGGTTCAGCATGTGCTGGGTGCCGGTCAGGTGCAGCGCTTCGTCACGGGCGATCATCTTGATGATCTTGGCATTGCCTTCCATCAGCTCGCGCTCGGCGAAGGCGAAGGAGCAGGCGAAGCTCACGTAGAAGCGGATTGCTTCGAGGGCGTTGACGCTCATCAGGCACAGGTAGAGCTTCTTCTTGAGCTCCCGAAGGCTGATGGTGACTTCGCGATCCCCGATCCGGTGGGTCCCCTCACCGTGCAGGTGATAGACGGAGGTGGCCTCGATGAGATCGTCATAGAAGTGGCTGATGGAGCCGGCGCGCTTCAAGATCTGCTCGTTGGTCACGATGTCGTCGAACACCTGGCCCGGGTTGTTGACGATGTTGCGGATGATGTGGGTGTAGGAGCGAGAGTGGATGGTCTCGGAGAAGGCCCAGGTCTCGATCCAGGTCTCCAGCTCCGGGATGGAGACCAGGGGCAGCAGGGCCACGTTGGGGCTGCGGCCCTGAATGGAATCCAGCAGGGTCTGGTACTTCAAGTTGGAGATGAAGATGTGCTGCTCGTGGGGCGGCAGAGCCTGGAAGTCGATGCGGTCGTGGGAGACATCCACCTCTTCCGGGCGCCAGAAGAAGGAGAGCTGCTTCTCGATCAGCCGCTCGAAGATATCGTGCTTTTGCTGATCATAACGGGCCACGTTGACCGACTGGCCGAAGAACATCGGCTCCTTGAGCTGATCGTTTTGGGTCTGGCAAAAAGTAGAGTAAGCCATGGTTCGAATGCCGTGAAATAGGGAAAACAGGAGGGCGGGAGCTTGATGCTCCCGCCCGGTTTATCAGTGCGTTTCGCGGTTAGATCTTGCAAGCCCCGCCAGCGCAGCCGTCATCTTGCAGATCGGTCTGGGTGTCGTCGGCACCATCACGGGTGTTGTGATAGTAGAGGGTCTTGAGACCGTATTTGTAGGCGGTCAGCAAGTCTTTGAGCAACTGCTTCATCGGCACCTTGTTGCCTTCGAAGCGGGCCGGGTCGTAGTTGGTGTTGGCGGAGATCGCCTGATCCACGAACTTCTGCATGATGCCGACCAGCTGCAGGTAACCGTCGACGCTCGGCTGTTTCCAGAGCAGCTCGTACTGATCCTTGAGGCGATGATACTCCGGCACCACCTGCTTGAGGATGCCATCCTTGGAGGCTTTCACCGACACCAGGCCGCGGGGCGGCTCGATGCCGTTGGTGGCGTTGGAGATCTGGCTGGAGGTCTCGCTCGGCATCAGGGCGGTCAGGGTGGAGTTGCGCAGACCCACGGTCTTGATCTCTTCGCGCAAGGTTTCCCAGTCCAGGTGCAGGGGCTCATTGCACAGGGTGTCCAGATCCTTTTTATAGGTATCGATGGGCAGGATACCCTGGGCATAGGTGGTCTCGTTGAAGGCCGGGCAGGGGCCGAACTCGCGGGCCAGTTGCACGGAGGCCTTCAGCAGGTAGTACTGGATCGCCTCGAAGGTGCGGTGGGTCAGGGCCAGACCGGAACCATCGGAGTAGCGGGCACCGTTTTTCGCCAGGTAGTAGGCGTAGTTGATGACGCCGATCCCCAGGGTGCGGCGGTTCATGCTGCCCTTCTTGGCGGCCTTGAGCGGGTAGTCCTGATAGTCGAGCAGGGCGTCCAGAGCGCGCACGGCGAGATCCGCCATCTCTTCCAGATCTTCCAGCTTCTCGATGGCGCCCAGGTTGAAGGCGGAGAGAGTGCACAGGGCAATCTCGCCGTCCTCGTCATCCACGTTGTTGAGCGGCTTGGTGGGCAGCGCAATCTCGAGGCAGAGGTTGGACTGGCGCACCGGTGCCACGGAGGGGTCGAACGGGCTGTGGGTGTTGCAGTGATCCACGTTCTGGATGTAGATGCGACCGGTACCGGCGCGCTCCTGCATCATCAGGGAGAAGAGATCCACCGCCTTCAGGGTCTTCTTGCGAATGGCCGGATCCTGCTCGTACTTGACGTAGAGCTCTTCAAACTTGTCCTGGTCCGCGAAGAAGGCGTCATAGAGGCCGGGTGCATCGGACGGGGAGAACAGAGTGATGTCGCCGCCCTTGATGAGGCGCTGGTACATCAGCTTGTTGATCTGCACGCCGTAGTCCATGTGACGGACCCGGTTTTCTTCCACGCCGCGGTTGTTCTTCAGTACCAGCAGGCTCTCCACCTCGGTGTGCCACAGCGGGTAGAACAGGGTGGCAGCACCGCCGCGCACGCCGCCCTGGGAGCAGCACTTCACCGCCGTCTGGAAGTATTTGTAGAAGGGGATGCAGCCGGTGTGGAAGGCTTCGCCGCCACGGATGGGGCTGCCCAGACCACGGATGCGACCAGCGTTGATGCCGATGCCGGCGCGCTGGGAAACATAGCGCACGATGGCGCTGGCGGTGGCATTGATGGAATCCAGGCTGTCGTCACACTCGATCAGCACGCAGGAACTGAACTGGCGGGTCGGGGTGCGCACGCCGCTCATGATCGGGGTCGGCAGGGAGATCTTGAAGGTCGAGACCGCATCATAGAAGCGCTTGATGTAGTCCAGACGGGTATCTTTCGGATACTTGGAGAAGAGGCAGGCCGCTACCAGGATGTAGAGGAACTGCGGGCTCTCGTAGATCTCGCCGGTGACGCGGTTCTGTACCAGGTACTTGCCTTCGAGCTGCTTGACCGCCGCGTAGGAGAAGTCCATGTCGCGCCAGTGATCGAGGTAGCCGTTCAGTTCCTCAAATTCCGCCTGGGTGTAGTCTTCCAGCAGGTGCTTGTCGTACTTGCCCATGTCCACCAGTCTGGCGACGTGCTGATACAGGTGGGGCGGCTCGAACTGGCCGTAGGCCTTCTTGCGCAGGTGGAAGATGGCCAGACGGGCAGCCATGTACTGGTAGTCCGGGCTTTGCTCGGAGATGAGGTCAGCAGCAGCCTTGATGATGGTCTCGTGGATGTCGGCGGTACGGATACCGTCATAGAACTGGATGTGGGACTTGAGCTCCACCTGGGAGACCGACACGTTGTCGAGCTTCTCGGCAGCCCAGTCGAGCACACGGTGAATTTTATCCAGATCGATGGGTTCTTTGTGTCCGTTACGCTTCGTCACAAACAAGTTCATTGGCTGATGACCCCTTTCATTGATACCTGCCGGTATCGGTTGATTCCCGAAAAGCCATCGCACAATGGCGCAACCCGGCTCCGTCTGTCGAGGGAAACTGGGCAGGGATTGTGCGATGAATCACAAGATGTAGTGTTATTTTTAATGCGAACTACAAGATAGTGAGGTCGATGCGGTAATGCAATCTGTGGATAACGCATTAGCTGTGGATAAATTGTGGGTGTCGGGACGGGAGTTAGTGGACGCTCACAGCGAACGGGTTTTCATCCGTCCGATCCGTCAAATGCAAGTCCGGCGATCGAAGATGGAAAATTAAAATAACTTTTTTTGCTTGCGAAAGCAGGGTGTTTTTACTAGCAAATCCGGCCTGCTCATCCCTTGTGCAGTCAGGGTCAAAAGGTGTCCTGTTACGCCGTTCGGGGGGTTGCCAAGCCCGTAAAAAGAAGGATCGTCCGGGATCCCTCTGGTGCGCTGCGGGGGGATCTGCGCGTCGGGGCAGATGTCCGCACTGCCATCGGAACATCATCAAAGTTGCCCCGCAGATCCACCTCTATCCGGATGCCTTGTCGGTCATGGGCATGGACGTCAGCTCAGCTCGTAGCGAAGCCAGTGGTGCAGGGCCTGCACGGTATCAAAGTGAAGATCGGCGCCCCAGAGGGCGGGATCCTCGTCATCATTGAGATAACCCCAGCCAGCCACCGCGGTACGCATGCCGGCATTGCGGCCAGCCTCGATGTCGCGCACGTGATCCCCTACATAGAGACACTGGCTCGCCGCGATGCCGAGCCGCTCGCAGGCAAAGAACATGGGGGCTGGGTCGGGCTTGCGCACCGGCAGGGTGTCGGCGCTCACCGTCACGCCGCAACTGGCGAGTTCAGGCAGGGCTGCCAGGAGCGGTTCGGTGAGAAAACCCGGCTTGTTGGTGACAATGCCCCAGGGCAGCTTTTTCTCGTCGAGCCACTCGATGAGATCCACCATGCCTTCATAGGGGCGGGTGCCGACGCAGAGGTTGGCGGCGTAGTAGTCGAGCAGGGCGGTGCGAAGGCGGGTGGCCCCCAGCTCCTCCAGCAGCTCGTCCCCAAGACCTGCCCTGAGCAGCCCGAGGGCCCCGTGGGAGGTGGTCTGACGGATGATGTCCTCAGAGAGCGGGGCAAAGCCTTCGCTTATCAGCACGTGATTGACGGCGGCGCCAAGGTCTGGGGCGGTGTCGAGCAGGGTGCCGTCCAGATCAAACAGCACGCAGCCAAGGGGCATCGGGTGAGGTGTGCTCATCAGCCTTGCTCCGGGCGCTCGAACGCCACCATGTAGTTGACGTCGACATTCTTGCCGAGCTTGAAGCTGTTGGAGAGCGGGGCGTAGTGAACGCCGCTCATGTCCCGCACCAGGAGGCCCGCCGCTTCCCCCATGCGACACAGTTCGGCGGGGGTGATGAACTTCTTGTGATCGTGAGTGCCCTTGGGGACCATCTTCATCAGGTACTCGGCCCCGAGGATCATCATCAGATAGGCTTTGGGGTTGCGGTTGATGGTGGAGACGAACACCTTTCCCCCCGGCCGTACCAGGGTGGCGATGGCGCGCAGCACCGAGGCCGGGTCCGGCACGTGCTCCAGCATCTCCATGCAGGTAACCACGTCATACTGGCCAGGCGCTTCATCGGCGTGGGCTTCGGCGGTGATCTGGCGGTACTCGAGCTCCACACCTTGTTCCAGCGCGTGGAGGCGGGCGACGCCGAGGGGTTCCTTGCCCATGTCGATGCCGGTGACCCGGGCCCCCCGGCGGGCCATGCTCTCGGAGAGGATGCCGCCACCGCAGCCGATGTCGAGCACGCGCTTGCCAAACAGGCCGCCGCTCTTGTCGGTGATCCAGTCAAGGCGCACCGGGTTGATTTGATGCAGCGGCTTGAATTCGCCCTCCATGTCCCACCAGCGGGAGGCGATGGCTTCAAATTTGGCGATTTCTGTCAGATCGACATTGGCATCACTATTCATGTTTTGATGATCCTGTGGCAAGGCGCGCAGCGGGCTGGGCGCGCGCAATCTATTGTCCTGGCGCGCATTATAACGGACCGACCTCGTCGCACCAGCCCGATGTGCTCATCGGATTTGTGGCTTAATGTATTTGGCTCAGTGTGTTACCATGTCGCGCTGTTTAAGCCAAAGAACAACTAATTAGGGATTAAGGCTTTCTATGAGCGATCTGGCCAGAGAGATCACGCCGGTCAACATCGAAGAAGAGCTCAAGAGTTCCTATCTGGATTACGCCATGAGCGTGATCGTAGGACGAGCTCTGCCGGATGTGCGTGATGGCTTGAAACCGGTTCACCGCCGCGTTCTGTATGCAATGAACGAGCTGGGGAACGACTGGAACAAGCCCTATAAAAAATCGGCCCGTGTGGTCGGTGACGTAATCGGTAAATATCACCCGCATGGCGACATCGCCGTGTATGACACCATCGTCCGGATGGCGCAGGATTTCTCCATGCGCTACATGCTGGTCGACGGTCAGGGCAACTTCGGTTCGGTGGACGGCGACAACGCCGCGGCCATGCGTTACACCGAAGTGCGGATGGCGCGCATCTCCCACGAGCTGCTGGCCGATCTGGACAAAGAGACCGTGGACTGGGTGCCGAACTACGACGGTACCGAGATGATCCCGGCTGTCATGCCCACCAAGGTCCCCACCTTGCTGGTCAACGGCTCCTCCGGTATCGCGGTGGGCATGGCGACCAACATCCCGCCTCACAACCTCACCGAGATTGTCAACGGTTGCCTGGCGCTGATCGAAAACGGCGACCTCACCATTGACGAGCTGATGACCCATGTCACCGGCCCGGATTTCCCCACCGGCGGCATCATCAACGGCCGTTCCGGCATCGTGCAGGCGTACCGTACCGGTCGCGGCTCCGTCTATGTGCGGGCCAAGGCTGAAGTGGAGGTGGACGAGAAGACCAGTCGCGAGACCATCATCGTCCACGAGATCCCCTATCAGGTGAACAAGGCTCGCCTGATCGAGAAGATCGCCGAGCTGGTCAAAGAGAAGAAAATCGAGGGCATCAGCGCCCTGCGCGATGAGTCTGACAAAGACGGCATGCGCATCGTCATCGAGATCAAGCGCGGCGAGTCCGGCGAGATTGTGCTGAACAATCTCTACAAGCACACCCAGATGCAGACCACGTTCGGCATCAACATGGTGGCGCTGGACAACAACCAGCCCAAGGTGATGAACCTCAAAGAGATCCTGGATGCGTTCCTGCTGCACCGCCGTGAAGTGGTGACCCGCCGGACCGTGTTCGAACTGCGCAAGGCGCGGGATCGGGCGCACATCCTGGAAGGGTTGGCGGTGGCATTGGCCAACATCGACCCCATCATCGAGCTCATTCGCCACAGTGCGACCCCGGCGGATGCGAAAGCCGCCCTGGTAGCCAAGGGCTGGGAGCTCGGCAACGTGGCCGCCATGCTGGAAAAAGCGGGCGACGACGCGGCTCGCCCCGAGTGGCTGGAGCCGGAGTTCGGCATCCGTGAAGGGCAGTACTTCCTGACCGAGATCCAGGCCCAGGCCATCCTTGACCTGCGTCTGCACAAGCTGACCGGCCTCGAGCACGAGAAGATCCTGGAAGAGTACCAATCTCTGCTGGATCTCATCGCCGAGCTGCTGCACATCCTGGCAAGCCCGGAACGCCTGATGGAAGTGATCCGTGACGAGCTGCTGGCCGTGCGCGAGCAGTACGGCGACGAGCGTCGCACCGAGATCAGCATGTCCAGCGCCGAGATCAACATCGAAGATCTGATCACCCCGGAAGACGTGGTCGTTACCTTGTCTCACCAGGGCTATGTGAAGTATCAGCCGCTCTCCGACTACGAGGCCCAGCGCCGCGGTGGTCGTGGCAAGTCGGCCACCCGGATCAAGGAAGAGGACTTTGTGGAGCGTCTGCTGGTGGCCAACACCCACGACACCATTCTGTGCTTCTCCACCCGTGGCAAGGTCTACTGGCTCAAGGTGTATCAGCTACCGGAAGCGTCCCGTGGCGCCCGCGGTCGTCCGATCATCAACCTGCTGCCGCTGGATGAGGGTGAGCGCATCACCGCCATCCTGCCGGTGAAAGAATATGACGCCGACAAGTACGTCTTCTTCGCCACCGCCAACGGCACCGTGAAGAAGACCAGCCTGTCCGACTTCAGCCGTCCGCTCTCCTCCGGTATCCGCGCCATCAACCTCAAAGAGGGTGATGAGCTGATCGGGGTGGACATCACCGATGGCAGCAACGAGATCATGCTCTTCTCCGATGCGGGCAAGGTGGTTCGCTTCGCGGAAGGCAGCGGTCGCGCCGATGCCGATGCCACTGACGAAGTCGACACCGATGACGACGCCGGCAACGACGATGACGGCAGCGACAACGGCGAAGGCACCGAAAGCAAGGGCACCTTCAAGGGCGTACGTCCCATGGGTCGTACCGCTGCCGGCGTGCGCGGTATCAAGCTGGGCGCCGGTGACAAGGTGGTCTCCCTCATCGTGCCCCGTGGTGATGGTGCCATCCTCACCGCCACCGAGAACGGTTACGGCAAGCGCACCGCGCTGGACGAGTACCCGACCAAGAGCCGTGGTACCCAGGGCGTCATCTCCATCAAGGTGGATGAGCGCAACGGCAAGGTGATCGATGCGATCCAGGTCGAAGATACCGACCAGATCATGCTGATTACCAACGGCGGTACCCTGGTTCGTACCCGGGTGTCCGAGGTGAGCGTCATCGGCCGCAACACCGGCGGTGTGCGTCTGATCCGTACCGGTGAAGACGAGACCGTAGTCGGTCTGCAGCGCGTTGCCGAGAGCGACGAAGAGGAAACCGAGGCCCTGGCTGTTGAAGGGGAGGTGTCTGAAGGCACCGACACCGCAGCGGACGCTGGCGCCGTCGATACCGGGGAGGCGGGCGACGAGTAATCGTCCCCCTTTGTCCGGTGCAAAAGAGCGACCTTGATGGTCGCTCTTTTTTTGTCCGCCTCACCGCAGGCTCTCCCCGTCCCTGTGCTTGCCCTGGCGCCCTCTTTTCTGCTGCCAGGCTCCGTCTGCCGTGCATGCAGCCCTGCCTGCCACGGCGTCATCTTCCTGATATGCAGGGTTGGTCCCATCGCATCAACACGATTCCTTCACTCGACTGTCATGGCCCTGTCATGACGGCCAGCCATGCTGCCTGCGTTGAATGAGGCCACCACAGAGGCAGGCATCGCTTGCCAGGAGCACTGTAATGACGAGCTGGGTAATGTGGGAGATCTGGTGGAGCCGGATGTGGGGAGGGCAGGAGAAGGCACGCCTTAGGGTGGATGAGGAGGAGGTGGCGCACGAGCCATCACGCCTGCCTGCGGAGCTGATTGCACAGCGCCACCCAGCGGGGAGCTGCCCGCCGAGACCACGGGGCTGACGGCGCTCAGAATAGACGCAACTGCTCGCCCGGGCGGATGAAGGCGGCCGTATTGAGTGCTATATGGCGCTTGCCCAGTTGCAGCCGCCTGCTGATCAGGCGAAAGCGCTGGGCGAGCAGGTCGGCAAACTGTCCTTCACCTCGCATGCGGCTGCCAAAGGTGGCGCTGTTGAGTGCGCCACCCCGGCTTGCCCGCAGCTGGTTGAGGATCGCCTCTTTCTGGCCGGGATAGTGCGTATCGAGCCAGTCGCAAAAGAGGGTGGTGAGCTCGTGGGGCAATCGCAGCAAGATGTAATCCGCACAGCCCGCCCCGGCGTCGACGGCGGCCTTGATGATCTGTTCCAGTTCAGGCTCGTTGAGCCTGGGGATCATGGGGGCTGCGAGCACGCCGACCGGCACACCGGCCTTGGCCAGTCGTTCGATCACCTTGATCCGCCCAACCCCCGTGCTGGCCCTGGGCTCCAGCTGTCGCCTCAGCGTCTCATTGAGGGTGGTGACCGACACCATCACCTGGCATAACCCTTCTCGGGCCAGCTCCGTCAGCAGATCGAGGTCGCGCAGGATCATGGCGCTCTTGGTGATGAGCCCTACCGGATGGCGATGAACCAGCATCACCGTCAAGAGTTCATGAGTCAGGCGATAGTGGTGCTCGATGGGTTGATAGGGATCGGTATTGGCCCCCAGCACGATGGTTTGTGGCTGATAGGCTGGCTTGGCAAACTCCCGTCGCAGCAGCTCGGCAGCATTGATTTTGGCAAACAGCTTGCTCTCGAAATCCAGCCCGGGGGAGAGCTCAAGGTAGGCGTGGCTGGGTCTGGCATAGCAGTAGATGCAGCCATCTTAAATGCGAAAGGGGACTCCCTCCGACGTAGGTGGGAGGGGAATTTCGCCGGGGCGTCAGCCCCGCTGGTTTTGAATGTATTGC
>NZ_JBFODJ010000069.1:0-16314 GCF_040908265.1 Aeromonas sp. R5-1 | reverse complement strand
TACACGAGCCAGCAGTGCGCCTGTTGTGGGCATACTGCGAAGGATAACCGCCAGACGCAAAGCCAGTTTAAATGCGCTGCGTGTGGTTATGAGGCAAACGCCGATGTGAACGGCGATCGCAATATTTTAGCGGCGGGACACGCCGTTTTAGCCTGTGGAGGCGTGGTGCAATCAGGCCGCCCGATGAAGCAGGAACCCGGTACTGCGCGAGCAGCTATCACCCAGTAATGGGAATCCCCCTCCTGTGACGCGAAGCGCTAAGGTGGGGGAGGATGTCAAGCTCGCACCCCTGATAGGGATTGATGGAGCGACTGAAGGGAAGATCCGGCGAATCGTTGTAGCTGATGATGCTGCGGGCGCTGATCTCCGTCACCTCGGTGCGGGGAGCGCTGGCGGCAAATGCCGCGTCCCAGTCGCTCTGACTCCAGCCGTCGTCAACGGTTTCTATTTGCGGGCCGCTGAAGCGGTGCTCGACATTGTGGTTCGCGCCTCGTCCTGCCATCACATCACCAATGCACTGTTTATATATACAGTTATTTTGTTGTGTAGCCCCTCAAACTGCAAGTTCGCAAAGAGCGACCCCATGAAAGAGGGTGAACCCAGGTGATCTCCTGCTTGATCTGTTGCTACATTTCGTTTACATAGACGAAATGCGAACCAGATCACGGAAAATGTCATGCAACCTACTATCGCCCGCTGGCTCTTCATCGCCCTCATTGCGCTGGTCATCTGGCGTCTGATCCCGCTCTCCACTGAGCAGGAGCTGGCGGCGGCCAACCGCGCCTGGCGGACAGGGCACTTTGATGAGGCGACCCGGATCTGGACGCCGCTGGCGGAGCAGGGCCAGCCACGGGCACAGGCGCTGATGGGTTGGAGCCATGAAGTGGGGCAGGGGAGCGAGCAGGATATGGATCGCGCCATCCGACTCTATCGTCAGGCTGCGCAGGCGGGGGACGCTCTCGGCCAGTATCGGCTGGGAGAGGTCTATCTGCGCGGGGCCGGGGTGAAGCGGGATCTGCACGAGGCGTTTCGCTGGATGGAGCTGGCAGCCAGGAACGGTGATGTGCCCGCCATGCTGAAGGTGGGCATCCTGCAACTGATGGGGGTCAACGGGCGGGTTGAACTGGCCGAGGCGAAGCAGTGGCTCTATCAGGCCTCGCAAAAGGGCAACAAGATGGCACTCCAGGTGTTGCAGGAGATGGCGCTGGCCGAGGAGGGGCGCAGCGCCTTCGATTTCAATGGCCACTCTTTTCTGAACGCCGGCTAGGGATCAACGGCTGGCGGTGACTTTGCCGGGCGTCACGTCCGTGACATAGAGGGTACTGCGCTCGGCACTGTGGACGATGCTGCATACCTCCCGCTTGCTGCCATCGCCCAGGATCACCAGCTCACCGATATGGACGGGACAGTGAGTCGTGAGAAGGTGATCCGGATGAACCAGCTTTTCTGCATGCTCCGGAAATGAAATGTCGTAGGTGTACATCATGCTCTCCTTGCTTTGGCTGACGCCTCAATCTGGTACAGGGTATGGCAGCAGAAGGGCGCCCTCGCAAGTAGGACAGGTTGACACCCGCGCTTAGACGGTATGCAAAATCGCCAAGACAGCTTGTCTGGGTTGTCGCGTCTGATACAATCCCCCGCTGTACCTCTCAATGGATGGCCTTGCACACGCCATATGGTGTGCCACTGCCGTGTACCAACCGTATTGTGAACGGTGAAACTCGGGAGTGAACAGCTGGACATGAAAGGGTTTCTCCAACCTGCATGTGGCCTTTGGTAGGGGTCACCACTGTATAAGGAAACACCTAATGCCAATCATTACTCTGCCTGACGGCAGCCAACGTCAATTTGCCCACGCCGTTTCCGTCATGGATGTGGCCGCGGACATCGGTCCCGGTCTCGCCAAGGCGTGCATTGCCGGTCGGGTAAACGGTGAACTGGTGGATGCCTGTGAGCTGATCGAAACCGATGCCTCCCTGGCCATCATCACCGCCAAAGACGAAGAAGGTCTGGACATTCTGCGCCACTCCTGTGCTCACCTGCTGGGTCATGCCATCAAGCAACTCTGGCCCCAGACCAAGATGGCCATCGGTCCCGTCATCGACAACGGTTTCTACTATGACATCGATCTCGACCGCACCCTGACCGACGAAGATCTGGCTGCCCTGGAAGAGCGCATGCTGGCGCTGGCCGCCAAGGATTACGACGTCATCAAGAAGAAGGTCTCCTGGCAGGAAGCACGTGACGTGTTCGAAGCCCGTGGCGAGACCTACAAGGTCGAGATCCTGGATCAGAACATTGCCCGTGATGACCAGCCCGGTCTGTATCATCACGAAGAGTACATCGACATGTGTCGCGGCCCGCACGTGCCCAACATGCGTCATTGCCACCACTTCAAGTTGCAGAAGATGTCCGGCGCCTACTGGCGCGGCGACTCCAACAACAAGATGCTGCAGCGCATCTACGGCACCGCCTGGGCCGACAAGAAGCAGCTCAAGGCCTATTTGCAGCGTCTGGAAGAGGCCGCCAAGCGCGACCACCGCAAGATCGGCAAGCAGCTCGACCTGTACCACATGCAGGAAGAAGCGCCGGGCATGGTGTTCTGGCACAACGATGGCTGGACCATTTTCCGCGAGCTGGAAACCTTCATCCGTGGCAAGCTCAAAGAGTACGACTATCAGGAAGTGAAAGGCCCCTTCATGATGGATCGCGTGCTGTGGGAGCGTTCAGGTCACTGGGAAAAATACGCCCAGGCCATGTTCACCACCCAGTCCGAAAACCGCGAGTACGCCATCAAGCCGATGAACTGCCCGGGTCACGTGCAGATTTTCAACCAGGGTCTGAAATCCTACCGCGATCTGCCGCTGCGCATGGCCGAGTTCGGCTCCTGCCACCGCAACGAGCCGTCAGGCTCCCTGCACGGCCTGATGCGGGTACGGGGTTTCACCCAGGATGACGCCCACATCTTCTGTACCGAAGAGCAGATCATGGAAGAGGTGTCTGCGTGCATCCGCATGGTCTATGACGTCTACGGCACCTTCGGTTTCGAAAACATCGTGGTCAAGCTCTCGACCCGTCCGGAGCAGCGTATCGGCTCTGATGAAGCCTGGGATCGTGCCGAGGCCGCGCTGGCCGAGGCGCTGGAACTCAACGGCCTGAAGTACGACCTGCAACCGGGCGAGGGGGCTTTCTACGGTCCCAAGATCGAGTTCACCCTGCACGATTGCCTTGATCGTGCCTGGCAGTGTGGTACCGTGCAGCTCGACTTTGCCCTGCCGGGCCGTCTTGGCGCCACCTATGTGGGCGAAGACAACGAGCGCCACATCCCCGTGATGATCCACCGCGCCATTCTGGGCTCGCTGGAGCGCTTCATCGGGATCCTGACGGAAGAGTACGCCGGTCTGTTCCCGACCTGGCTGGCACCGACTCAGGCCGTGGTCATGAATATCACGGATAACCAGGCCGATTATGCGGTGAAAGTTGCCAAGGCATTGAATGATGCGGGCCTTCGCGCAAAAGCGGACTTGAGAAATGAGAAGATTGGCTTTAAAATCCGCGAGCATACTTTGAAGCGAGTACCCTTCATGCTGGTCTGCGGCGACAAAGAAGTAGAAGCCGGCAAGATTGCAGTGCGTACTCGTAAAGGGGCTGACCTGGGCTCTTATCCTGTTGAAGAGCTGATTGCTCTGTTGACCCAGGAAGTTCAGACCCGCGGACAAAAGAAAGTGGAGGAATAAGCTATAAAAGGCGGAAAAAAACTGGGCAAGCAACCGCAAGCCCGCGCTCACCGGATCAATGAAGAGATCCGTCTGAAAGAAGTTCGTCTGACTGGTCTGGATGGTGAAGCCATTGGCATCACCTCCATTCAGGATGCGCTGAACTTGGCCCTTGAGGCAGGAGTGGATCTGGTCGAGATCAGTCCGAACGCTGAGCCGCCCGTTTGCCGGATCATGGATTACGGCAAATTCCTCTACGAAAAGAGCAAGACCACCAAAGAACAGAAGAAAAAGCAGAAAGTCGTCCAGGTCAAGGAAATCAAATTCCGTCCTGGCACCGACGAAGGCGACTATCAGGTAAAACTACGCAACCTGGTTCGCTTTCTGGAAGACGGGGACAAGGCAAAGGTCACCCTGCGCTTCCGTGGTCGTGAAATGGCCCACCAGGATCTTGGTATCAAGGTTCTCGAGCGCGTCAAGAACGATCTGGAAGAGCTGGCCGTAGTCGAATCGTTCCCGAAAGTCGAAGGCCGTCAAGCTGTGATGGTCCTCGCACCCAAGAAGAAATCTTAAGGCCCACAAGAAATTGACTCATGGGGCTGGCCCCATGAGTCGGTTCGCCTTGCGATTTTGTTGTCACTCACAATGCGGAGTATGAAATGCCGAAGATGAAAACCAACCGGGGCGCCGCAAAGCGCTTCAAGAAGACTGGCTCAGGTCGCTTCAAGTGCAAGCACAACCACCTGCGTCACATCCTGACCAAGAAGAGCAGCAAGCGTAAGCGTCAGCTGGGACCGAAGTTCTTTGTTTCCGCTGCCGACCACAAACGTGTTGTCGCTTGTCTGCCGTACGCATAAGGGGGGATGTGAAAAATGCCAAGAGTTAAACGTGGTGTGACCGCTCGCGCTCGTCACAAGAAAGTAATGAAAGCCGCCAAGGGTTACTACGGCGCCCGTTCCCGTGTCTACCGCGTAGCGGTACAAGCGGTAACCAAAGCTGGTCAGTATGCCTACCGTGACCGTCGCCAGAAGAAGCGTCAGTTCCGTCAACTGTGGATTGCGCGTATCAACGCTGCAGCCCGTCAGAACGGTCTGTCCTACAGCCGTCTGATCGACGGTCTGAAGAAGGCTTCCATCGAGATCGATCGCAAGATCCTGTCCGATATCGCCGTTCACGACAAGCTGGCTTTCACCGCCCTGGTTGAAAAAGCTAAAGCAGCTCTGGTCTAATCCAGCTCTGTTATAAAAATAAAGGAGGCTCAGGCCTCCTTTTTTGTTGCTCATTTTTGAGCGTAGGCAGGTAGCATGCCAGGTTCATGAATGCTTTATCCTTCCATATGCCAACAAACTAGAACAAACGACGCTTGTCTTAATCCTGTTGCATCTGGCTTGTGGCTTTATCCATATAACAAAATGATTTGCAGGGAGAAAAGCCCGTCATAACTATGGTCAGCCAAGGGGCTTTTTTTGTATTATTCCCCTCTTGACCTTATTTAGCCTAAAGGCTCCTGTTCCGGGAGTGGTGACGAGGAAGACATGCAACAGCTTGAAGAAGTAGTCGGCCAGGCCAAGGCCGAAATTGAGGGCGTGAGCGACATCGCCGCCCTCGACGAAATCCGGGTCAAATATCTGGGTAAAAAGGGCTTTTTTACCGAGCAGATGAAGGGACTGGGCGCCCTGTCCGCTGAAGAGCGTCCCGCCGCGGGCGCCGTGATCAACCAGGCCAAACAGCAGGTTCAGGATGCCCTGAACGCGCGTCGTGAAGCCCTCGAAGTCGCCGTGCTGAACCAGAAGCTGGCCGCCGAGACCATCGACGTCAGCCTGCCGGGCCGCCGCATCGAGAATGGCGGTCTGCACCCGGTGACCCGCACCATCGAGCGCATCGAGCGCCTGTTTGGCGAGATGGGCTTCAAGGTTGCCCGTGGTCCCGAGATTGAAGATGGCTTCCACAACTTCGATGCGCTGAATATCCCGGCTCACCACCCGGCGCGTACCGATCACGACACCTTCTACTTCAATCCTGATCTGATGCTGCGTACCCACACCTCCGGTGTGCAGATCCGCACCATGGAACATCAGCAGCCGCCGATCCGCATCATCGCGCCGGGCCGTGTCTATCGTAACGACTACGACATGACCCACACCCCGATGTTCCACCAGGTCGAAGGCCTGCTGGTTGACGAGCATGCCAGCTTCACCGAGCTGAAAGGCATCCTGCACGACTTCCTGCGCAACTACTTCGAGGAAGACTTGACGATTCGCTTCCGTCCTTCCTATTTCCCGTTCACCGAGCCGAGCGCCGAAGTGGACGTGATGGGCAAGAACGGCAAGTGGCTGGAAGTGCTGGGCTGCGGCATGGTGCACCCGAACGTGCTGCGTTCGGTCGGCATCGATCCGGAAAAATACTCCGGTTTTGCCTTCGGCATGGGCGTTGAGCGCCTGACCATGCTGCGTTACGGGGTCAACGACCTGCGTGCCTTCTTCGAAAACGACCTGCGCTTCCTCAAGCAGTTCAAGTAAGGGCGAGAGAACATGAAATTCAGTAAATCCTGGGTGATGGAGTGGGTCCGCACCGAGTTGAGTGACAATGCACTGGCCGAGCAGATCACCATGGCCGGTCTGGAAGTGGACGCCGTGGAAGCGGTGGCCGGCCAGTTCAACAATGTGGTCGTGGGTGAAGTGGTCGAGTGCGCCCAGCACCCGGACGCGGACAAGCTGCGGGTGACCAAGGTCAACGTGGGCGAGGCCGAGCTGCTGGACATCGTCTGCGGTGCGCCGAACTGCCGTGCCGGCCTCAAAGTGTGCGTGGCCAAGGTCGGGGCGACCCTGCCGGGTGATTTCACCATCAAGAAAGCCAAGCTGCGTGGCCAGCCGTCTCACGGCATGCTTTGCTCTTTCAGCGAGCTGGGTATCGACGTTGAAGCCGATGGCATCATCGAGCTGCCGGCCGATGCCCCCATCGGGACCGATATTCGTGACTACCTCAATCTGAACGACGTCTCCATCGACGTGGATCTGACTCCGAACCGTGCCGATTGCCTCGGTATCGCCGGTCTGGCCCGCGAAATCGGCGTGCTCAACAGCGTGGACGTGGTCGAGCCGACCTGGACGCCGGCTGTTGCCACCATTGATGCAACTTTCCCGATCCGGGTTGAAGCACCAGCTGATTGCCCCCGTTATCTGGGTCGCGTCATCAAGGGGCTGAACCTGCAGGCCCAGAGCCCGCTCTGGATGCAAGAGAAGCTGCGCCGTGGTGGTATCCGCTCCATCGACGCCATTGTCGACATCACCAACTACCTGCTGTTGGAATACGGTCAGCCGATGCACGCCTTCGATCTGGCTACCCTGGAAGGGGAACTGGTGGTGCGTCGCGCCCACACCGATGAGCCGATGACACTGCTCGACGGCAATGCAGTGAAGCTCAAAGAGACCACTTTGGTGATTGCCGATGCCAAAGGTCCTGCCTGCATGGCCGGTATCTTCGGCGGCAACCGCACCGGTGTATCCGAGACCACTACTGACATCTTGCTGGAGTGCGCCTTCTTCGCGCCGCTCTCCATCACAGGCCGTGCCCGTGCTTACGGTCTGCACACCGACTCCTCCCATCGCTTCGAGCGCGGGGTTGATCCGGAGCTGCAAGCCAAGGTGATGGACCGTGCAACTCGACTGCTGCTGGACATCTGCGGCGGCGAAGCGGGTCCGGTCATCGAGGTCAAATCCGATGCCCATCTGCCGAAAGCGGCACCCATCAAGCTGCGTCGCAGCAAGCTCGACAAGGTGATCGGTATCAGCGTGGCTGACGCTCAGGTGGTCGAGATCCTGACTCGCCTTGGCATGCAGGTTACTGTGGATGCTGACGGTTGGACTGCGCTGGCACCCTCCTGGCGTTTCGATATCGCCATCGAGGAAGACCTCATCGAGGAAGTGGCTCGCATCTACGGCTACAACAACATCCCGAACCTGAAACCGGCCGCCTCTCTGGCGATGGTAGAGCAGGCAGAAGGGCAGGTGACCCTGAAGCGTGTGCGCGACCTGCTGGTTGACCGCGGCTTCCAGGAAGCGATCACCTACAGCTTCGTCGATCCCAAGACCCAGCAAACCCTGTTCCCGCAGAGCGATGCCATCGTGCTGCCGAACCCGATCTCGGTCGAGATGTCCGCCATGCGTGTGTCTCTGTTCCCGGGTCTGGTGCAGGCGGTGGTCTACAACCAGAACCGTCAGCAGCCGCGCGTGCGCCTGTTCGAGCAGGGCCTGCGTTTCATCAAGGACGAGAATGCCGAGAACGGCATCCGTCAGGAGCCCATGCTGGCCGGCATCATCACCGGCAACCAGGGGGACGAGCACTGGGATGTCAAGGCCCGTCCCGTCGACTTCTTCGATTTGAAGGGTGACCTGGAAGCGGTACTGGATCTGACTGCAGAAGGGGCTACCTTCACCTTCGAGCGCACCGAGCACAGTGCCCTGCATCCGGGCCAGAGCGCAGCCATTCTGCGCAATGGCGTCGTGATCGGCCACATCGGCGTGATCCACCCGAGCCTCGAGAAGAAGCTGGGGCTCAAGAGCCGCGCTGTCATGTTCGAGCTGGAGCTGGACAAACTGACGCCGGCCAAGGTGCCGGTTGCTGCCGAAGTATCCAAGTTCCCGGCCAACCGTCGCGACATCGCCGTGGTGGTTGACAGACAGATCCTGGCAGGCGACGTTCTGGCAGTAATTAAAAAAGTTGGCGGAAATCAGTTAGTTGGAATAAACTTGTTCGACGTATACCAGGGCGCTGGTATGGCAGAGGACAAGAAGAGCCTGGCCATCAGCCTGGTGTTGCAAGACACCCAGCGCACCCTGGAGGAGAAAGAGATCGCCGAGACCGTGGACAATGTCGTGCGGGCCCTCGGTGAAGAGTTGAATGCATCCTTGAGGGATTGATCTATGGCGCTTACCAAAGCCGACATTGCAGAGCACCTGTTCACCCAGCTCGGGATGAGCAAGCGTGAAGCCAAAGATATGGTGGAAGCCTTCTTTGAGGAGATCAGACAGGCGCTCGAGCGTGGCGAACAGGTCAAGATTTCCGGCTTCGGTAACTTCGATCTTCGCGAGAAGAACCAGCGTCCCGGACGCAACCCCAAGACGGGGGAGGATATTCCCATCAGTGCCCGTCGCGTGGTGACCTTCCGGCCCGGCCAGAAGCTCAAGGCCAGGGTAGAAAATGTTGAACCCAACGAGTGACAAAAAGCCAGGCAATCGCCTGGCTTTTCCATTCCGATGATAAAAATCCTTCTGCTGTCCGGCGCGCTGCTGGCCTTGCCACTGCGTGCCGCCATACTCCCGCTGTCACCGGATGCCCAGGCTTATGCCGATTCGCTCACCGGACTGACCTTCTGTTACCCGGCCCTGCAACGTCCTCCCTATCTGGAGGCGGAGGGGGGCCTGCTCATCGATCGCTTGACGCGGCTGGCAGAGCTGTTGCCGGTACCGGTACATGTCGAGAAGCGGCCGAGCTGGGCAGCCATGACGCAGGATCTGCTGAACGGGCGCTGCGATCTCATTCCTCACGTCGGGCCTGCCCGGTCGAACTCGAGCGATACCGTCTTGAGCCGGGCCATGATGGAAGCGGAGTCCGCCATCCTCTATCGGGGTGAGCTCGATCAGGCGCAGTTTCTGGTGTCACCCATCTGGCAGGCCCAGGAGACCCTGAAGCGTCTCTATCCTGGTTCATCCCAGCAACTGCTGACCGATGCCGAGAACTGGTATGGTGCTCTGGTGGCCGGCAAGGGCAGCGCCTATCTCGGCGATTATCTGCAACTGCGCTACCTGATGCGGGAATTCCCGGATGAAGGGCTGCGCCTTCGCCGTCTTCGCAGCGACGATCTGGTCATCAGCTACCGGCTGATGATGCGCAACCAGCCCGAGTTGCTGGAGCTGGTGGATACGGCCATCCGCTATTTGCCGCCGGGCAGTCTCTACCGGGATCTGGGCAAGTATCTGCCTCAGGGTGAGCAGGATGTGAATCCTCTGCATTTTACCGACAAGGAGCAGGCCTGGCTGGTCGGCAAGGCCCACACCATCAAGATGGTGGCGGATCCCGGCTTCATGCCATACAGCGGTGTCAACCAGCAGGGAGAGCTCATTGGCTGGAGTGCGGATGTCTTGCGGGAAGTGAGTCGGCAGACAGGGCTGCGCTTCGAGCTGGTGCCCGCCGCCAGCCGGGAGGAGGCGTTGGCATTGCTGCGCAGTGGCGATGCCGCCATGATGGTCGGGCTGATGGAGTCCGCCGCCCTGAACAAGGAGTTCGACTTCACCAGGATGGTGGCGACCAGCCGCTATGCCCTGGTCAGTCGCAGCAAGAGGGGGCCTGTCTCCCTCGCGGACGTCAGTGGCAAGGTGGTGGTCCCGAGAATGCTCTATGATCCCGGCCTGCTTGCCCGGTTCGGCCAGCATGAGTGGGAGGTGACCGACAACCTGCTGCAGGGATTGGCGGCGGTGCGGCATGGGGATGCCCAGGCCATGCTGGCGGAGTTGTACCAGCTCCAATATCCCATTCGAAACAACCAGTTGAGCGAGCTGACCATCACCGAATTGCCGGAGCGTTTCGGCCTCGGTTTTGCCATCCGGCCGGAACAGACCAGCCTGGCAGGGGTGCTGGATCAGAGCCTGATGACCCTCAATGATCGGCAGGTGGACGAGCTGGTGCAACGCTGGCGTCGCCTGGTGGTCAACCAGCAAGAAGGGGTCAGCTACGGTTTCTGGCTTGGCTCCGTGTTGCTGGCACTGCTGATCAGCATGGCGGTGATCTGGTCAGTCTGGCGTTCCCGCCAGCAACTGGCCCAGGAGGCCCGCGAGCGTCACAAGGTAGAGCAGGCGCTGGCGCTGGAAAGCAAGTTCAGGGAGTCTCTCTTCCAGGCGCTCCCCGTTCCCGTGTTCTTGCGCAATGACAAGGGGGAGGTGATCAAGCGCAACAAGCGGGCCAAGCGCATGGAGGCGCGCTACGCCGCCGATCTGGTGCTGCCCGCGCCACAGTTGCAGGGCGCCGAAGGGGAGCTGGCGCTGCACGAGCAGGTCTACTCCTATGCCCAGATCCCCTTGCGACTGGGCCCCCAGGCACCGGCAGGGGATCTTATCGCCCTCTCCGACATCAGCGCCCTGCGCGAGCGTACCCGCCTGCTGCGTCAGGCAGAGCGGCGCCTGCGCGCCCTCACCAATACGGTGCCCGGTGTGGTGCTGCAATTCACCCTGCTGGGGGGAGCCATCACCCGGGTGGAGTTTGTGAGCCGGGGCAGTCACGAACTGCTGGGGCTGGCGAGCCAGCAGATTCGGGTCAATCCCAACGAGACCCTGACTCGCATCTCCCACCAGGACAGGCGCGAGATGCGAGCCCCCATGCTGGCCATGCTGCAAGCCGGGCGACCTTTCTCCCATCTGCTGCGCTATCAGCACCCCGCCAAGGGAACCCGCTGGCTGCAATTTTCCGGCAGGGGGCGCCGTCAGGGGGAGGGGTGGCGGATCTACGGGGTGGTGCAGGATGTGACGGCCAGGGTGGAGCAGGAGCACTCCCTGCAGCTTTCCCACGAGCAGGCCCAGCAGGCCGTGCTTGCCAAGGGGCGCTTCCTGGCCGCCGTGAGCCACGAGATCCGCACCCCCATGAACGCCATGCTCGGCTTGCTGGAGTGGCTCGAGCAGACCGGACTCAATGCAGAGCAGGCCTCGGCTCTGGCCCATGTCAGGCAGGCGGGCAATGAACTGCTCGGGCTGCTCAACGACGTGCTCGACTTCAGCCGCAACGAGACGCGTCAGTTGCGCCTCTCTGTACAGCCCACGGATCTAGTGGAGCTGTGCGAACACGTGGCGGCGGTGCACTGGTCCAAGGCGCGATCCCGCCATCTGCAACTGCGCCTGGCGCTCGACCCGGCGCTGCCCGCCTTGATGGAACTCGATCCCCACCGGGTGCAACAGGTGCTGCACAACCTGCTCTCCAACGCCATCAAGTTCAGCGAGCGGGGAGAGGTGGTGCTCTGGGCCCGGCGACAAGGGGAGTGGATTTTGTGCGGGGTGGACGACGAGGGGCCCGGGATCAGTGCCGAGCTGTTGCCCCGGTTGTTCCTGCCCTTCGAACAAGGGGAGGAGCCTGGCCAGCCCAGAGCCCAGGGAACCGGGCTTGGGCTAGCCATCTGCCGCCAGTTGATGGAGCAGATGGGGGGCGAGATCCGGGTCGAGCCTCTGGCTCGCGGGGGTAGCCGTTTCCTCTGCTCGTTGCCCCTCAGGCATGCGCAGGAGAAGGCGCCCTGGCAACCGCGCGTCAAGACGGTCTCCCTACAACTGTTGCCCGGGGAGCTCGAATATATGCGGGCCTGGCTCGCAGAGTTTGGCGTGGCCGAGGATCCGGCGGCACCTTGCCTTGGGGCCATGCAGGACGATGGGGGCTTGCGCGCCTGGTACTGGCAGGGGGAACCCTGGATCCCGGGCTCCGTGGTCAGCCTGCTGCAGCCCAGACTCGTCCGTGGCGCCGAGGAGATCACGGACCTGCCGGGGGCAGGCAGGCGGGTGCTGCTGGTGGAAGATCACGAGGTGAACAGAATGCTGATCAGCATGCAGCTGGGTCAGCTGGGGGCCCGGGTATTGAGCGCGGCCAATGGCCGTCTGGCACTGGAGATCCTGCAATCGGAGTCGGTGGATCTGGTGCTGACGGATCTGCAGATGCCGGTGATGGACGGCGCCGAGCTCTGCAGGCAATTGCACGCCGATGAACGCTGGCAGCATCTACCCGTCTACGTGATCACCGCGGATCTCAGCGAGCAGGCGGCGCAGCGACTGGCGGAATGCGGCTGTCAGGGCCATCTGGACAAACCCGTCTTGCTCAGGGATCTGGCCGTATTGCTTCGTACCGTCTTTGGCCCCCATGACGGGGGGAAGGCACCGCAGCCAACGGCAGCCCTTTCCCTGCCCGTGTCCCTCAGCCCGGCCCTCGTAGACATCTATCTGGCATCGGTTCACCATGATCTGGCCGACATTGAGCGGTGTGTCACACAAGGGGACGAGAAGGCCCTCAATACGGCTTTACACAAGATGAAGGGGGCCGCCAAAATGGTGGGGGCTACCCCCCTGGTAGAGGTGATCGACCGTTGGCAGGAGGCCCCCGGACATCCCCTTGCAGCCGCCTTGAGGCAGTGCGTGGAAGAGGTCTGCCGACAACTGGGCGAGAGAGCATGAGATGATCATCACAGATGAAGAGTTGATGGACTTGCTGGAGTCTGATGACAGCCAGGAGCCAACTTTTTACCCGGTCAGCGTCTATGCCCTGGACGCCGTCTCCCATCTGGCGGTCAAGGGAGCGGGCCTGCCGGCCTATGCCAATCTGCACCGCACCCGACCCGATGCCGGCTGGCAATGGGAAGGACTGTTTGCCGCCGGGGCCATCGCCCTGTTTGATCCTGCCTCTCATCAGGGGGCCGACTATCTGCCTCATCTGTTGGCTCCCGGGGCGGGGATCTATCGCCTCAGCGATCCCTGGCTCGAGGGGTTGCAGGCACGGGAGCAGGGGTGGCGTGCCTGGCTCGCCCAGTGCCAGATCCTGCTGCTCGAAGATCACCCCTTCCAGGGAGCCTGCATTCAGCAGGAGATCCAGGGACTGGGGTTGCCCTGCCACTGGGTTCAGGATGGCGAAGGGTGCCTCAAGGCGCTGGAAGAGGGGGGCGTGAGATTGCTTATCTGTGATCTCAGCCTAGCGGAGCAGGATGCCATCAGCCTGCTGATGAGCCATCCCCAGTATCGCCACAGCGGTCTGCCCATCATCCTGCTCTCCGCTCATGATCAGACCCTGATAGACGGCGCCCGGCGTCTCCTGCACGATGCGGGTTTCAACGTGCTGGCCGCCCTGGCCAAGCCGCTGCAAAGCGACGATCTGCTGCGTCTGCTCAAGATGCTCTATCTTGGCCCCCAGCGTCAGCGCAGGCTGGGCGGGCTCAAGCGCACCGTGCGTAGCTGGCAGGGAGAGGCGAGAGGACAGCTTGGGCTGCTGGCAGATGCGGCTTCCTGCACGCTGCCGATCTGGCTGAGCCTGAGCGGTCTTTCCCCTCACTGGGAGCCGCTCAAGCTCTGGCTCGAGCAGCATGGACGAGAAGCAAGCGAACTCACCCTGGTCATCCACCGACGGGATCACCTGCTGAGCCAGGCGGACCGTTTCGCCCTGGTGCTGCAGGCGAGCCTCGCGGGGGCCAGACTCGCGCTGCTGCTCGATCATGCCCAGCACCTGCCGTTTGATCTCATCGAGCGTCTGCCGTTGCAATCCTTGCTGCTCGGGCAACACCTGCTGCCCGAACTGGAGGCGATGGCTGCCGACTCCTTGCTGGCCCGCTTCATCCAGCGCTCCCGGGAGCTTGGCATCGCGCTCTACCTCGACGACCCCTTCAACCTGCAGGATGCCGCCCAGTGGCAGGATCGCGGCGTGGCAGGGCGCTGGTAAATGGCTCGCTATCTTTGCTGGCCGCTCGATGAGCCGCGCTTGTGGCAGGGAATGTCGGGTTGGACGGCTCCCGCCTCACGGGCCGCCTTGCCGATGACGATGGTGGTGGGGGGGCTGACTTGCCGCTTGCAGGAGCTGGCGGGCAGCGACCCGAAGCGAATATGCGCGGCCTATGACGCCTTGAGCGAGCAGAGCGTCTATTTGCGCTTCATGCGGGCCAAGCAGCCTGCGACGGCCGAGCAGCTCGCCTTCTTTCTCGACTACCCCAGAGAACCCCAGATAGGATTGCTGCTGACCGACGAGCAGGGGGGGCCGCTTGCCATGGCCCAGTCCGTTCGCCGGCGCCTGCACCCGGACAGGGCCGAGTTTTCCTGCATCGTCGCGGATCATTTTCAGCATCGCGGCGCCGGGCGTCGCATCCTGCTGGCGCTTGCGCGGCTGGCATACGGGGAGGGGATCCGGGAGTGGACGGCGGAAGTGCTCGGCCAGAATCGCCCCATGCTGGCTCTGCTCAAGGGGCTCGGGTTGCCGCTTACCCTGGTGACAGGACGGGAGATGGTCTTTGCCAGGCTGGATCTCGCGCCCATGGCGAGCTTTGTGCTCCCATCGGCCTAAGACCAAGGGCGAATGGGCCGCCTCTTGCTCCTGTGCTAAGGTCAGCCTGTTACCCGTTGGAGGAGAACAACCATGGTGCAGTCAGCCAAACATATCGTGATCCTCACCGGTGCCGGCATCTCGGCCGAATCCGGTATCAAGACCTTCCGGGCCTGTGATGGCCTGTGGGAAGAGCACATGGTGGAGGACGTGGCCACCCCTGAAGGCTATGCGCGGGATCCCGAACTGGTACAACGTTTCTACAATGCACGGCGCCATCAGTTGCAGCGCGCCGAGATCCACCCCAATCCGGCCCACTATGCATTGGCCCGTCTGGAGCGCCTGCTGCCGGGGCGCGTCACCTTGGTCACCCAGAACATCGACAACCTGCACGAGAGTGCCGGCAGCAAGAACCTCATCCACATGCACGGCGAGTTGCTCAAGGCCCGCTGCCCGGGCTCTGGTCAGGTGATCGAGTGGCGCGGGGATCTCCATCAGGAAGAGCTGTGTTCCTGCTGCCAGTTTCCCCACCCGCTGCGCCCCCATGTGGTCTGGTTCGGGGAGATGCCCCTCGGACTTGACCGCATCTACTCGGCCCTGGCTCAGTGCGATCTCTTCATCTCCATCGGGACCTCCGGGGCGGTCTACCCTGCCGCCGGATTCGTCCATGAGGCCGGCCTGAACGGTGCCCATACGGTGGAGCTCAATCTGGAGCCGAGCGAAGTGGGCAGCCAGTTTGATGAAAAACGTTATGGTCCGGCTTCCTTGCTGGTGCCCGCTTTTGTGGATGAACTCCTGCAAAGTTGCGGAGTGCATCAGCCTCTCTCCGTCGAGGGCCATAACTGGATGGAGATGCGGGGCCCCTAATTATTGATTTTTCACACAGTTGCATTGACCCACTGAAATCGCCACACTGGCTCCTAACTTCAAGATGCAGTTGGCACAACATGTCATGAACTTTCCAACGCGCGGGATGGCCTCGCTCCTGCTGGTGCTTTTCTCGTTCGGTACCCAGGCTTCCTCCTCTTCGCTATTGCAACTGATCCTGCCGGACAAGCGGGAAATCACCCTGGATGAGGCGGCGTTGACAGCCTTGCCACAAGTGGAGTTCGAGACGGCGACGCCCTGGACCCTCGGCACTCACCGCTATCGTGGACCGACCCTGAAGAGCGTGCTGGCGCAGCAGCAGGTGGATAGTGCCAGCGCCATCGATGTTGCCGCACTCAATGGCTACCAGCAGCGGGTCGATCTCTCCCTGTTTGCCAAGGTGCCGCTGACCCTGGTGCGTTACCAGGATGACAAACCGCTCACCCGTCGCAATAAAGGGCCGCTCTGGCTGCTGGTCCCCCTCTCGGCCCATCCCGACATGGATGTGTCCGCCATCCACAACAACATGGTCTGGCAGGTGATCCGCATCGAGGTTGTCCCGTGACGCGACGACAGCGAGATAACCTGCTGCTTGCAGCCATCTTAAATGCGAAAGGGGACTCCCTCCGACGTAGGTGGGAGGGGAATTTCGCCGGGGCGTCAGCCCCGCTGGTTTTGAATGTATTGC
>NZ_JBFODJ010000068.1:0-56344 GCF_040908265.1 Aeromonas sp. R5-1 | reverse complement strand
ATGTCATCTGCAAGTGATTGGAGCGGGAAACGAGACTCGAACTCGCGACCCCGACCTTGGCAAGGTCGTGCTCTACCAACTGAGCTATTCCCGCATCGGAATATCACTTACATATTTTTGGAGCCAGCAACGAGAATCGCGCTCGCTACCCCGACCTTGGCAAACACTGAACATGCTCTACCAACGCGGTGACTCCGGCACTGCATATTGGAGCGGGAAACGAGACTCGAACTCGCGACCCCGACCTTGGCAAGGTCGTGCTCTACCAACTGAGCTATTCCCGCAACATGGATTGTCTTGAGGCTGTGCTGATGATTGGAGCGGGAAACGAGACTCGAACTCGCGACCCCGACCTTGGCAAGGTCGTGCTCTACCAACTGAGCTATTCCCGCATCGGAACGTCATCAGCAAACATTTTGGAGCGGGAAACGAGACTCGAACTCGCGACCCCGACCTTGGCAAGGTCGTGCTCTACCAACTGAGCTATTCCCGCAAAACCTGAAAACAGACCGTACAGCATTTGGTTGCTTGCGCTACTGTACGGGAGCCGAATTATAAGAGCAGACATTCCAATTGCAAGGGCTTTTTTGTCTGGTTGCAGCCGTTCGCTCAAAAGCTGGCCGAACTGCTGATTTTAGCAACCGAACGACGGCAAACCCTTGCCAGCCACTCAGATTTTGAAGACGTGGGCGCGGTAGAACTGCAGTTCGGCGATGGATTCGCGGATGTCGTCCAGCGCCTGGTGGGAGCCGCTCTTCTTGAATTGATCCAGCAGTTCAGGCTGCCAGCGACGGACCAGCTCCTTGATGGTGCTGACGTCCACGTTGCGGTAATGGAAGAAGGCTTCCAGATCGCCCATGTGCTTGACCATGAAGCGGCGATCCTGGCCGATGCTGTTGCCGCACAGGGGGCTGGTGCGCTCCGGCACCCACTGGCGAATGAAGGCGAGGGTCTCGGCAACGGCCTTGGCCTCGTCGTATTCACTCGCCTTGACCCGGGCCACCAGCCCGCTCTTGGTGTGGGTGTTGACGTTCCAGTCATCCATCTTGCCCAGCTCTTCCTCGCTCTGGTGGATGGCGATGACCGGCCCTTCGGCCAGCACGTTCAGGTCCTTGTCGGTGACGATGGTGGCGATCTCCAATACCACGTTCTCTTCGGGGTCCAGACCCGTCATCTCCATGTCGATCCATACCAGGTTCTGCGCGCTGACTGTCATGATTGCTCTCTCTATTGGGAGGAATGGCGGAATTTTGCCAATTTGCATGTATCATACTGGCTTTGAATCTGTTCATAAACTGGCAAACCCCGTGGCAAAGAAAGCAAAACTCAATCTGGGTCAACAAAGGCGCGTCCAGGCCAACCGCGAGCGGCGGCTGCAAAAAGAGCACACCACAGTGGTAGATGACACCCTGTTCGGCCCCGCCATCGAAGGGGTGGTGATCAGCCGTTTCGGCCAGCACGCGGATGTCGAGGCGAGCGATGGTGCCATCCACCGCAGCAACCTGCGGCGCAGCAGCATCAGCAGCCTGGTGTGCGGCGACAAGGTGGTGTGGCGCCCCGGCCTCAATGCCGCGACTGCCGGCGTCATCGAGGCGGTGCATCCGCGCCACTCGGTGCTGACCCGGCCGGACTTCTACGACGGGGTCAAACCCATCGCCGCCAACATCGACCAGATCATCATCGTCTCGGCGGTGATGCCCGAGTTCTCCACCAACATCGTCGACCGCTACCTGGTGGCGGCAGAAGATGTGGAGATAGCGCCCCTCATCGTGCTGAACAAGGTCGACATGCTCGATGACGCGGCCCGCGCCCGTATCGAGCACCAGCTCGAGACCTACCGCAAGCTCGGTTACGAGGTGCTGCTGGTGAGCTGCGAGAGCGGTGAGGGCATCGACGCCCTCAAGGCGGCGCTCACCGACAAGATCAGCATCTTCGTGGGCCAGTCCGGGGTGGGCAAGTCGTCCCTCACCAACGCCCTGATGCCGGGGCTGGACGTGCTCACCGGCGAGATCTCCGAGAACTCGGGGCTCGGCCAGCACACCACCACCACGGCGCGGCTCTACCACTTCCCGAGCGGCGGTGATCTCATCGACTCCCCCGGGATCCGCGAGTTCGCCCTCTGGCACCTGGAAGCCGACCGCATCACCTGGTGCTTCGTCGAGTTTCGCGACTACCTGGGTGGCTGCAAGTTCCGCGACTGTACCCACAAGGATGATCCCGGCTGCGCCCTGCGCGCCGCGGTCGAAGCGGGCGCCATCAGCGCCGATCGCTTCCACAACTACCACCGCATCCTGGAAACCATGCAGGAAGCCCGCCACGGTCGCCAACAGGCGCGGCTGTGACCCGTTCAACTCATTCCCAGATGAAGATCATGAGCATCACTGACAACCTGAAAATTGCCGGTCAATACTGTCTGCCCAAACACGCCCTCTCCCGCCTGGTGGGCAAACTTGCCGCCGCCGAAGCGGGCAACCTCACCACCAGGGTGATCGAGGCCTTTATCAAGCAGTACCAGGTCGACATGAGCGAGGCGCTGCACGAGAGCCCGGCACACTACAAGAGCTTCAACGCCTTCTTCACCCGCGAGCTCAAACCCGGCATCCGCCCCGTGGTGGAAGACGCCATGACCCTGGCCCTGCCGGTGGATGGCACCGTCAGCCAGCTCGGGCCCATCAGCCAAGGTCGCATCATCCAGGCCAAGGGCCACGACTACAGCGCCCGCGAGCTGCTGGGGGGCTATGAGGATCTGGTGGCCCCGTTCAAGGATGGCGACTTCGCTACCATCTATCTGGCACCCAAGGATTACCACCGCATCCACATGCCGCTGGACGGCGTGCTGGAGAGCATGGTGTTCGTGCCGGGGGATCTCTTCTCCGTCAACCCCCTCACCGCCGAGAACGTGCCCAACCTGTTTGCCCGCAACGAGCGGGTGGTGGCCACCTTCCGTACCCCCCACGGCCCCATGGCCCTGGTGCTGGTCGGTGCCACTATCGTCGCGAGCATCGAAACCATCTGGGCCGGCAACATAGCGCCGACCAAAGAGAAGAAGGTGGTGCGCTGGGACTACACCGGCGATGAAGCCATCACCCTGCAAAAGGGGGCCGAGATGGGCCTGTTCAAGCTGGGCAGTACCGTGGTCTGCCTGTTTGGCCCGGGCATGCTGGCCGGTTTCGAGCCGCACCTGGCCAACGGGGTCACCACCCGCATGGGTCAGCCCTTTGCCACCCTGGCGGCGCAAGCATGAGCGATCAACCCGCTTCCCAGAAGAACAACCCGCTGCACGGGCTGACTCTGGAAGCCATCGTCACGGCCCTGGTCGCGCACTATGGCTGGGAAGCGCTGGGGCAGCAGATCAATATCCGCTGCTTCACCGATAATCCCAGCATCAAGTCCAGCCTGAAGTTCTTGCGCAAGACCCCCTGGGCCAGAGAGAAGGTCGAAAGCCTCTATCTGTACGTCCAGCGCAAGCAGGCCAAAGCAAAGGAATAACGCCATGGCGTTCAAGATTACCTACACCTACAAGAAGCAGGCCAGGGAGATTGGCTACGCCAATGACAAGTTCAACAGCATCTACGATGCCGTTGCCGCCGCCGAGGGGATCGATCTGACCCGCTTCCACGCCATGGAAGAGCAGCTGGCCCAGGTGTGCCGCCGCGACAAGAAGAGCGTGAAGGATTACCGGGAGAACTACTTCAAGGAGCTGGGCTTCTCCAACATCGTCATCGAACGGGACGCCAAGGAGTAACCATGCGCACCCTGACCCTGATGGCGGCCACCCTGCTGCTGGCCGCCTGCAACACGACACCGAGGGAACCCTTGGTCGGCGCGGATCACGACGAACATGGCTGCATCGGCAGCGCGGGCTATCAATGGTCGGCGCTGGCAGGCCAGTGCGTGCGTCTGTTCGAGCAGGGCATTCGCCTCAACCCGACCGATGCCGGTCAGACCGTCAGCGCCTTCGTGCTGTTCAATGCCGATCAGAGTCAGGCCGAGCTGACCCTGCCAGAGGGCGAGCCGATCCGGCTGATCCGCCAGGGCGAAGAGGGCAACTGGTCCTGGCAGGGCGGCGGCTATCAGCTCTTCCCCTGGAAGGGCTATGTGCTCAAAGCCGGCGACCATGTACTCTATCACGGCGATCTGACCCCCTGATCCTCGTCATCCCTCCCCTCACGCCCTGATGGGCGCGGAGCAGGCATAAAAAAACCCCGTTGCACGCAACGGGGTTTTTCATGATACCCGGCAGGATCAGTTGCCGAGGGTGGAGAACAGGCTCTGTTCCAGGCTGCCACGGGAGACGCACACCGGGGTGATGGAGGGAGCCAGCACTCGCTCGCCGGAGGACTCGACGAAGTAGAGCTGGGTATTGCCCTTGACATTCACGGTGGCAACGCTGTTGTTGCCGCTCTGGGTGATGATCAGGTTGATCTGCAGGTTGGGGTTGCCCAGCGCCACCTTGGACCCCATGGTGCCGCAATCCAGCCACTCCAGACCATCGGCCGAGTTTTCCACGTTGGCGGTCATCAGACCGGCACCACGCTGGCTGTTCTCGATGTTCAGGCCGTGATCGCCGAACCACTTCTCGGCACGGGCCCACACCAGATCCACCGGGATCGCCATCTCCTGGGTGTTGTTGGTTGCCTTGGCAACCGGCGGGGTATAGCGATACTGCTCGCCGCCGTTGTTGTCGCTCGCACAACCCACCATCAACAGGGCCAGGGCGCCCCCCATTATCTTCTTCATGCTGCTTCTCTCATCCATAAGGCCATAGGCCAACCGGCGGCTATTATGGCGATCGCGACACAGGCTGTCAGCAGGGATCCGCACAAATGGCGTACTCTTAACCTAGGCTTTACAAAACCCACCTGTTATCATAGATTTGCTCGAAGTCTCCCCCGTGAGTGCTCTCGTGACTTCTTCGCTCTCCCTGGCGCTGCTGCAGCAGATCATCGACCAGTTACCCATGAATATCTTCTGCCGGGACAAGCACGGACGGTACCTGTTTGCCAACAAGGCATTCGCCAGAGAAGCCGGCCTGCAAGACCCGAGCGAACTCATTGGCAAGAGCGATGCCGAGATGCCCTGGGGGGATGTATTCCGGGAGGAAGATGACCGCCTGCTGGCCGACGGCAAACCCCTGCTGCACCAGCAGCTCCATTGCCACAGCGGCGAAGGCGCCAGCTGGATGGAGATCAACAAGGTTCCCCTGTATGACGAGCACGGCGATCCCATCGCGCTGTTTGCCATGGTCAGCGCCATCGATCAGCGCAAGGAGCTGGAGCAAACCTTCCGCCAGCAGCAGTTGCTGCAACGCCGCCTGCTGGATGCCATTCCCGACCTCATCCGTCTCGAGGATCACCAGGGCGTGCTCATCGACTGCAACCAGGCCTTTCTCGACTTCATGGGGCTGGTGGCAAGCGAGGCTCTGGGTCGGCGCGTCCCGCCCCGGCTGCCCGTCGAACAGACCCTGGGTCAGGGGGAGTATTGCGTGGTGGATGCCCAGGGCAGAGGCCGCCATCTGGAGGTCACCCGGGTCGAGGTGCCGGATGACGAGGGCAACTCCCTCGGCATCCTGACCCTGAGCCGCGACATCACCGGGCTGCGCACCACCCAGGCCCAGTTGCAGCAGGAGCAGCACTACGACAGCCTGACCGGCCTGCTCAAGCTCTCCCACTTCCTCCAGACCAGCCGTCATCTGGGGGCCCGCAAGGCCAGCCTGCTGCTGGTGGATCTGCAACATTTTCGCGAGATCAACGATCGCTTCGGCATACGGGTCGCCGACCGCCTGCTGAGCCAGGTGGCCCGCCGCCTGCAACGACTGGCGCCGCCCCAGTCCCTGCTCTGCCGGGTCGCGGCGGATGACTTCGCCCTGCTGCTGCCCGAGCTCCCCCTCTCTCTGGATGCGTGGAGCCGCAACCTGCAGCAGGAGCTGATGACGCCCTATCAGGTGGAAGAACACAGGATCCAGATCCCGGTGTTCCTCGGCATCGCCCATGGCAAGGCCAAGGATGCCGAGCGTCTGCTAAGCCACGCCGAGGCTGCTCTGGCCCAGGGCAAGCGCCAGCAGCAGCACTGTACCCTGTTCGACCCCGCACTCGATGCCAAGCTCAAGCGCCGCCAGCTCATCGCCGCCCAGTTGCCACTCGCCATCAAGTCCGCCGAGCTGACCGCCGTCTACCAGCCCATCATCTGCACCCACAGCAATCGGCTGCACGGGGCTGAGCTGCTCTGCCGCTGGCCCCATCCCGAATTCGGCATGATCTCCCCCGACGAGTTCATTCCGCTGGCGGAGGAGCTGGGGCTCATCGGCCAGCTCGGCCAGCTGATGCTGGAGCTCGGCTGTGCCCAGCTTGCCCGCTGGCAGGTGGCGGCCCCGGATCTGGTGCTCTCCATCAACCTCTCACCCCTGCAGTTCCGCGATCCCGAGCTCTGCCCGCAGATCTTCGACTGCATCGCGCGCCACGGGCTCGCCCCCTGGCAACTGGAGCTGGAGATCACCGAAGGGGTGCTGATGGAGAATGCCGACGAGATAGAGAGCAACCTGGCCAGCCTCATCGAGGCGGGCTTCCAGCTCGCCATCGACGACTTCGGCACCGGCTACTGCTCCCTCGCCTACCTTCCCAGGCTGCAGGTGGCGACCCTCAAGCTCGACAAAAGCTTCACCCAGGGGCTGGCCACCAACCAGGCCACCACCGCCATCGTGCGTTCCGTCATCGGGTTGGGCCACGAGCTTGGCATCAAGATCACCGCCGAAGGGGTGGAGACACCGGAGCAGCAGGCCTGGCTGGTGCAGGTCGGTTGCGATCGGCTGCAAGGCTATCTGTTCAGCCGCCCCCTCCCACCGGCCGACTTTGCCCGCAGCTACCAGCTACCGGAGCAGTAAGCCAGCAACAACAAGGCCACCCGAGGGTGGCCTTGTTGTTTTTGCAAAGCGTACGTGATCTGGCGCACTTACTCCTGGAAGTAGGTGCCCCAGCCGTCGTAGTCCACCCCATATTTCTCGAGGATGGGCAGCATCTTCTCGATGTCGGCGACGATGGTGTCGATGTCCAGCTTGCACTCCACCATGGCGTCGAAACAGAAGATGGTAGCGCCGTCGTCCAGCTCCATCTCCTCGGCGTCGGTCACGTCGAAACCGGCCTTGAACAGATCGACCGCCGCCTTCTCCAGCAGATCGAACTTCTGGCAGGCAAAGTGGTGCTCAATCTCGTAATCCAGATCCGGGTTGCTGCCATCGGCCAGCAGCTCGTTGACGATGGCGGCGGTCTCTTCGCGCCACTCTTGCATATTGGTATTCATATAAACCCCAGGCGATGTTGGATGGATGTCACCCCTGCCAGCCGCGTCGGCCCGGACCATGGCCAGGGGATGAGTGCGGCAAAGCATACCCGCAGAGCGCGGCAGGCTCAATCGATGGGCCAAGATAACTGGCGCCTCTCCCGGCTTGGCGCCAACGGGCAGCCCTCGGCACGTCAGGCAGCCCGCCATCCTTCATGATGTTCTGCTGGCCGTCGGCCCGCCCTGCCGCACAGGCGCCCCTCTTTTCATGGTTAAAACGGGGAAACCGGTCCAATCACGGGAAGATTGCTCGGATATCGAGCGAACGGTACATCAATCTGCGGCCTGTGGTTGACACCTCAATCCAGAAAGGGTTTAATGCGCGCCGTTGCCCAGATAGCTCAGTCGGTAGAGCAGGGGATTGAAAATCCCCGTGTCGGCGGTTCGATTCCGTCTCTGGGCACCAACTATTCCTCCTTAGTTCAGTCGGTAGAACGGCGGACTGTTAATCCGTATGTCACTGGTTCAAGTCCAGTAGGAGGAGCCAAATTCGAAAGGCCCGCTCAGATGAGCGGGCCTTTTTGCATCTGTCATTTACTCACATGCCGGGGCTAGTAGTGGTTTTCGTCCCCATGCCATACGTGTCCGGCCGAGCAGGCCCGGGCGACTTCGTGGCAAGGGTCGTCCGCATGGCGGCGGAAGAAGTGCTGATCCTGTTGCAGCAGGAGCGAACTCATCGAGTGGCTCATGCCAGCCAGTGCCTCGCCGGCGGTCAATCCTGCAACCCGGTGATCTGTGGCCAAATGAGCCAGGACTTTTTCACGACTGTTCATGATCGCCTCCCTCTGTGGATCCGGTCGTAAATTGACCATAGCAGCCGTACTCTGCATACCGCAAACCCGCGCCAGCAAAGGGCTACAGGCAGGTCCCGACCTTCTGCTCCGGCATGAAAAAACCCGCTCATGACAAGCGGGTCTGTTTCACTCAGCTAACCGCCATTGCAGGCCGCCAGCAACAGAGTGGCACCACAGGTGGCGCTGAACACCAGCAAACCCACCTGCAGCACCCCCTCCGGATCCCTCTGTGTGCGTCTCTTGCGAACACGTATCCATCTCGGCTTCATCGAGCCAACTCCATCCAGTTTCCTGCACCCGGGGTGCTGACCTATCCCTGCCCATCCCGGCAGGCGGCTCATCTTTGTCCAGTTGCAGCCCGCCGTCAACCGCGGCGAAACCACACCTTGTACGACACCAACCTCAGGCTCCATCTCTGTTAACAATCTGGAAAACCGGCGTGACCCGCTCCTGCGCCAGGGCTATGATGAGGCCGACGATTTTCCTACCCTCAGGGAGACCCCAGATGAGCAGCCCCTTGCACTATGTGCTGGATGGCATCCATTGCGAGCCACACTTTTTTACCGTGCCCCTCGACCACCAGCATCCCGACGAGGAGGCGACCCTCACCCTGTTTGGCCGCACCCTCTGCCGCAAGGACAAGCTGGATGATGACCTGCCCTGGCTGCTCTATTTGCAAGGGGGCCCGGGCTTCGGCGCTCCTCGCCCGACCGCCGATGGCGGCTGGATCAAGCGGGCCCTGCAGGAGTTTCGGGTGCTGCTGCTCGATCAGCGCGGCACCGGCCACTCCACTCCCATCAGTGCTGACGCCCTGGCGGGGATGACCCCAAGTGAGCAGGCGGATTACCTCGGCCATTTTCGCGCCGACAGCATTGTGCGCGACGCCGAATGCATTCGCGAGGTGCTGAGCCCGGGGCGCCCCTGGAGCCTGCTCGGCCAGAGTTTCGGCGGCTTTTGCAGCCTTACCTATCTCTCGTTGTTCCCGCGGAGCCTGCACGAGGTCTACCTCACCGGCGGCGTGGCACCCATCGGGCGCAGTGCGGATGAGGTCTACCGCGCCACCTACCAGCGGGTGGCGGACAAGAACCGCGCCTTCTTCACCCGCTTCCCCCATGCACAGGCCCTGGCCAACCGGCTGGCCAATCACCTGCACCACCACGACGTGCGCCTGCCCAACGGCCAGCGCCTGACGGTGGAGCAGTTGCAGCAGCAGGGGCTGGATCTGGGGGCCAGCGGCGCCTTCGAGGCACTTTACTACCTGCTGGAAGACGCCTTCATCGGCGAACGCCTCAACCCCGCCTTCCTCTATCAGGTGCAGGCCATGCAGCCGTTCAACACCAACCCGGTGTTCGCCATCCTGCACGAGCTCATCTATTGCGAAGGGAGTGCCAGCAACTGGGCGGCCGAGCGGGTGAGAAGGGAGTTCCCTTCCCTGGCCTGGGCGCCAGGCAAAGATTTCGCCTTCACCGGTGAGATGATCTTCCCCTGGATGTTCGAGCAGTTCCGCGAGCTCATTCCCCTGAAGGAGGCCGCCCACCTGCTTGCCCAGAAAGCGGACTGGGGTCCCCTCTACGACCCGGCGCAGCTGGCCCGCAACACTGTGCCGGTGGCCTGCGCCGTCTATGCCGAGGACATGTACGTGGAGTTTGACTACAGCCGCGACACCCTGAAGGGGCTTGGCAACAGGCGCGCCTGGATCACCAACGAGTACGAACACAACGGCCTGCGGGTCGATGGCGAGCGGATCCTGGATCGGCTCATCCGCATGAACCGGGATCGCTGATCCCGCCGGGTGCACGCCCGCAGCAAGACAACAAGTTCGAGGGCGGCCCATGAGCCGCCCCGCCCATGGAAGCAACACAAAACAACAAGGACACCCATTGGATCATCCGGAAATCTCGGCCGGCTGGCTGAGTCGCCTCTTCTATCGCTGGACCGGCCCGCTGCTGCGCAAGGGGCTGACCCAGCCCCAGGTCAGTCTCGACGATCTCTATCCCCTGCTGCCGGAAGACAGGCGCGACGGCCGCGCCGACGCCTTCCTCGCGCTCACCGCCCGCCAGCCGGTGCGCCCCTGGCCCCTGACCGCCTTTATCTGGCGCCATTACAAGGGACGGATTGGCCTGCTCACCCTGCTGCAACTGCTCGGCATGCTGGCCACCCTGACCAGCCCCTGGCTGCTCAACCACAGCATGACCCAGCTCGGCACCGATGCCACCACCGGCCACAAGCTGCTGCTGGCCCTGGCCCTGTTCGCCTCCGTGCTCGCCGCCGGCATGCTGGCGGAGCACTCCCTGCAACTGGCCCTCAAGATGCACGTGCCCATCCGCCGTCTGCTGGCCGAATCCCTGCTCGCCAAGGTGATGAAGCAGGGTGGCAAGAGCTTCGACGACAGGGCCGGCGGCCGGGTTCAGAACCTCATCAACCGGGACGTGTGGGACATTACTTGGATTCTTGCGGACCCCGCCATGCCGGTCACCATGGCGCTGCAACTCATCGGCACCATCGCCCTGCTGGTGTGGCAGGTGGGCAGTGCCGGTCTGGTGGGCTTCGCGGTGCTGGCCCTGCTGCTGCTCATTTCCACCCGGGTGGTACGGCGAATGAACCAGCAGGAGCAGCAGCTCAAGCGTCAACAGGACGAGCGCAACGGCATCCTGGCGGAATACATCAAGAAGCTGCGGCTGGTGCGCCAGAACGGGCTTGGCCCCTTCTTCACCCGGGCGGCCAACACCAAGCGCCAGCAGGAATTGGGGGTGCTGGGCCGGGTGCTCAGGCTCGATGCCATCAACGAAGGGCTGATGCTGAGCACTCCCCTGCTGGTGACCCTGGCCACCTTCACCACCTACCTGGCGTCGGGCAACACCCTCACCCTGCCCCAGGTGTTCACCACCATCGCCCTGTTTACCGTGCTGCGCATCCCCATGATGCGACTGCCCTACCTCATCCGCACCCTGATCAACTTCAACACCGGCTTCAACCGGCTGTGCGAGTTCCTGAACAGCCCGGAGCAGCATCGGGAACTCGATGATCCCGCCCTGCCGGCGGGGGCCCTCCACCTGGAAGGCGTCAGTGCCCTGCACCAGCAAAAACCGGTGCTCGAGGGAGCCAACCTCGCCATCGCACCGGGGGAGCTCGTGGGGATCACCGGGGCCACCGGGGCGGGCAAGAGCTGCCTGCTGCATCTGGTTGCCGGCTTTGACAGCGAGTTTGCCGGCAGCATCCGTCGCCACGGCCGGGTTGCCCATCTGGGCCACAAGCCCTGGCTGATGAACGACACCATCCGCAACAACATCCTGTTCGGCCAGCCCTGGCACGTCGAGCGCTATCGTTGGGTGCTCGGCGCCTGCGCCCTCACGGCCGATCTCGCGCTGCTCAGCCACGGGGATCAAACCCTGGTGGGCGAGCTCGGCACCCGCCTCTCCGGCGGCCAGCAGCAGCGGGTCGCCCTGGCTCGCGCCCTCTACGCCCGGGCCGATATCCTGCTGCTGGACAACCCCTTGTCTGCGCTCGACCCCATGGTCGCGGCCCAGGTACTGGAGCAGGGGCTCGCCTTCAAGCCGGGGCCAACCCGGCTCCTGGTGAGCCACGACCCGGATGTGCTGGCCAGGTGCGATCGGGTGATCCGCATCGAGCAAGGGCGCCTGGTGGAGCTCGATGCCCACCAGTTGGCGGATCTTGTCCAGCATCCCCAGCCCACCCCGCCGATCCCCCCTCAGGAGGCGGAGCAGTTCAGCGAGGAGAAAGTGGTGGAGGGCAAGGTGGACTGGGGGCTGTTTGGCTTCATGTGGCAGCGCCTCGCCGCCCCCGGAGCCATCCTGCTCGTCCTGCTGCTCACCCTGGGCCAGGAGGGGCTGCGCATCGCCTCGGATCTCTGGCTCGGCGGCAAGGCCGAGGTGAGCGACGTCACGACCCTGCTCGGCATCTATGTGCTGCTGGGGGCGGGCTCCCTCGCCTGCATCATGGCGGTGCGAGTCATCAACTACAAACTCGGCCTCAAGCTGGCCTGGACCCTGTTTGACGGCATGCTGGGGCGCATCAGCCGCGCCCCCATGGCCTTCTTCGACAAGGTGCCCCAGGGGCGCATCCTCAACCGCTTCGACCGGGATCTGGGGGAGGCGCAAGAGATGCTGCTCTCCATGCTGGTGGGACTGTTCGGCATGCTGGTGTCCGTGGCCTTGCAGGTGGTGGTGATCGGCATCAATATTCCCCTGCTGCTGCTCATCGCCCCCCTGGTGGGATGGGCGCTCTATGTATTACAGCGCCGCTACCGGGCGGTGCAACTCAAGCTGCGGCGCCAGTCCTCGGTGCTGCGCTCCCCGCTCTACATCAGCATCAGCGAGACCATCCGCGGCGCCCCCGCCCTGCGCCTGGCAGGGGCCGAGCGTTTCGCGCTGGACCAGGTGCTGCACCACTATGACAACAACCTGCGCAGCTGGTACACCACCACCTCCATCAACCGCTGGCTCGGCATGCACCAGACCCTGCTCTCCGCCGCCCTGGTGGGGGCCGTGGCACTCATGGTGGCCTTTGGCAACAGCCCGCTGCTGGGGGCGGTTGCCATCACCTATGCCTTTACCGCTTCCGCCATGCTCAACTCCCTCATCCGCACCTTTGCCGAAGTGGAACAGGTGATGAACGCGGTGGAACGGGTGCGCGAATACAGCGAAATAGAGAGCGAACGCCAGGAGGGAGAGGCCCTCGCCACCCCTCACCCCGCAGTGCGCTTCGACAACCTGGGGCTGCGCTACCCCCAGACCAGCCAGTGGGCACTGCACAAGGTGAACTTCGAGCTGGCCCCAGGTGAAAAGGTGGGTGTGTGCGGGCGTACCGGGGCAGGCAAAAGCTCCCTGCTGGGGGTATTGCAGGCCATGTATCCCGCCTCCCAGGGGGAGATCTTCTACGGCAATCAGCCACTGTCACGACTTGCACCGGAGGCGGTGCGCGATCTCTACGACACCGTCTCCCAGATCCCGCTCACCTTCTTTGGCTCCTTGCGGGCCAATCTGGCGCCCCTGACCGAGCATGAGGACGCCATGCTTGAGCAGGCGCTTGCCCGGGTGGGACTGGCCGAGCGCTGCGCCGGGCGGCTGGACGAGGATCTCGACAGGCTACAACTCTCCGCTGGCGAGACCCAGTTGCTGGTGATCGCCCGCATCCTGCTGTCGCGCCGCCCGCTCATCGTGCTGGATGAGGCCACCTCGGACCTCGATCACGGCGGCATGCGCAAGATGGCAGAGCTGCTCTACCGCTACCGGCCGGAGGCCAGTTATCTGGTGATCGCCCACCATCTGGAACCGCTCTTGTCGGTGGACAAGGTAGTGGTGATGGAGGCCGGCACCGTGGTGGAGCAGGGTTCGCCGGTGAGCCTGCTGGCCAACTCCCACTCCCGCTTCCACCAGCTTTTTGCCGGCCAGGTCAACCGTCAAGTGCCCCAGACGGCATGAGCGCCAAAAATAACAAGGGCTGCCCGCGGGCAGCCCTTGTTGCTTGAGGAGAGCCTCAACGCTCCATGATCTGGGTGATGTCGTCCTTGTTGATATGCACCTCCCGCCCCTCTTCATCGTAATAGCGATACATGCCTGTGGTCTCGTCCAACCTGGGTTTGCTGTCGGTGGCAATCATCTTGCCATCCTTGGTGCTCATGATGTATTGGGAGCTGCACCCCGCCAATCCCAACAGACAAATCAGCATCATCACAGCTTTCATCACTCTCCCCTTCTTCACGCTCACCCTGGCGGTGATAGGTGAAGCCTAGCTCAACCGGATGGCCCGTTTACCTTGATTGCAGCAACAGGATTCACAGAAAGAATCCACCTGCTATAGCCATTGAAAATGATCTATCAAGAAAAGAAAGACCGGACATCTGTCCGGCCTGCTCTGGATTATTAGTTACTTGCCCGGCTTGCGCTCGCCGGTGACGGTGGGGTTGGCCGGATCCATGCTCCACTCGAACCAGCCGCCGTCGTAGACGCTGATCCGCTTCCAGTCCATCAACCAAGCGTAGAAGAACGCCTCGGAGGCGCGCCAGCCGGTGCCGCAGTAGAAAGCGGCCTGCTGGGTCGGCTCGATATTCCACTCATCCCACATGGCGAGGATCTCGCGGGCGGGCTTCATGGTGCCGTCCGGGTTGTGGAAGTCGCTCATGCTGTTGGCATCCACCCCGCCATGACCCCATCTGGCCCCGGGAATGTCCCCCTTGGGCTTGATGTAGCTGTAGCCCGAGGTATTGCCCACGAACTCGTCCCAGGTGCGCACGCTGACCAGGGCGCCGTCCGGCTGCTTGAGCAGAGCCTTGGCCTGGTCAAGGGTGGTGTAGTACTCGGGATGGACCGGGATGGCCACGCCAAACTCCTTGGCCGGGGTGAACTTGTTGGCCAGCCCGGTCTCGGTGCGCAGATGCTGCACGAACCAGGCCTCCAGCCCGCCATCCAGCAGTCGCACATCCTCGACCCCCGCATACATCATCAGATGGGCCGCACGGGCCGCCGCCATGGTGTTGCGACCATAGAGGATGACGGTGGTGTCATGACGGATGCCGTTCTCCAGCAGCAGCGCCTTGAGCGCCTCGTCAGAGACCTTGTTCCACAGCGGCTCCCCTTCCAGCCGGTTGGTGTCGATGTAGCCGGCTCCCGGAATGTGGCTCAGCAGATAGGCCTTGGGGGATCCCCAGTCCACCTCGAACACCTTCCACTCCCCCTTGGGGGCGGCGATGACCGGTTTGCCTGCCTGCAAGTCTGCCAGCCAGAGCGGATGGACCAGCTGCTGCCAGCGTGCCAGATGCTCCCGGGGCGCCTCTTTCCATCCCTGCAGCTCGAACAGCTGCTTGATGCCCTGCTGGCGCAGCAGACGGGCCACCTCGGCCACCTCGCGAGGGGTGCCATAGAGGGCGACGGGTTTGTCGGCCTTCAGCCCCTTGCTCGCAAGCGCCACAGGCCACTCCTCGTCACTGTATTTCCACTCTGCGGAGAGCAGCTCGGCACCGGCCACATGACCCCCCTGCTTCTCCCCGTCCATGGGCCAGCCCTGATAGAAATAGCTCGGGCGGGTATCCAGGATCACCGCCTCCTTCCCCTTGGCATCCGCTAGGGAGAGCGGGGGCAGCTCGGCGGCCAGCGCGGGCCAGGCACACCAGAGCAGCAAGGCGGTCAGGCAGCTTCGCCACAGTCCAGTCATTCGTTTCATGATGTCGTCTCGATGCATAGTGAAGAGAGTTAAAAAATGGAGCGGCCCAGGCGCTCGGCCAGCAGCTCCAGCGCCGCCGTCCCGGCCAGGGAGTTGCCCGCCTTGTTGAGCTCGGGTGACCAGACGCAGATGGAAAGCTCTCCCGGGATCAGCGCCATGATGCCGCCCCCCACCCCGGATTTCCCCGGCATGCCAACCCGGTAGGCAAAGTCGCCCGCCTCGTCATAGAGGCCGCAGGTGGCAAGCAGGGCATTGACCTGCTTGGTGGTCCGGGCCGGCAGCAGGGGCGTGCTCTCGCCAAGAGGGACGCCCCGGTTGGCCAGATAGACGAAGGCTCGTGCCAGATCGACGCAGCTCATGCGGATGGCGCAGGCATTGAAGTAGCTTTGCAATACCTTGTCCACCTCGTTCTCGAAGTTGCCATAGGCCTTCATCAGATAGGCGATGGCGGCATTGCGGGCGGAGTGCTGGTACTCGGAGCGCGCCACCACCTGATCCGCCATGATGGCCGGGTTGCCGCACAGGCGGCGCACCAGCTCCAGAGTGCGTTGGCGGGGAGCGGTGAGCCGAGTTTCCAGCAGATCGCTCACCACCAGGGCACCGGCGTTGATGAAGGGGTTGCGGGGAATACCCTGCTCGAACTCCAGCTGGACGAGGGAGTTAAACGGCTGGCCGGAGGGCTCCTTGCCCACCCGGGCCCAGATCTCCTCCTCCTGATAGAGGGTCAAGGCCAGCGTGAGGCTCAGGGCCTTGGAGATACTCTGGATGGAGAAAGGCTCGAAAGCGTCACCTGCGGTGAACAATTCCCCTTCAACGGTACAGACCGCGATCCCCAGCCGGTCGGCAGGCACCTGGGCCAGGGCGGGAATGTAATCGGCCACCTTCCCCTGCCCGAGCAGCGGACGCACCTCTTCCAGGATGCCGGCCAGTAATTCGGATGACAACACCATTGGCTATTCCATGACGTGAAACGAGGCGGGGCCAGCCCACCGACAAAAATCCCGCCGGCGGCGGGATTTTCTATCTGCCCGGGAGGCAGTCAGATATCAGGCCGGCTCGCCGTACCAGAGATCGAACAGCTCGGTGACCACCACGGCCTCCAGCCCTTTGCCTTGCAGCCAGGTCTGAACGGCGGAACGGTCTTCGTCGGTGCACTTGCCGAGCTGCTGGGTGCAGATCATCCCTTCCCAGGCCAGGTGACCCGAGCCGGCGAAGGCCAGCTTGCGAGGCTCAATCACCTCGTCGATCAGCGCATCGACCACGGCATCAATGGTCTCTTCGGCGGTGCCGACCGGGAAGTTGAAACTGATGTCGAACCCCATTTCCTGGAATTCATCGACGCGCAGTTTCTTACGCAGACGGCGGCTACGGTTGGCCATGATAGCTCCTTAGTTGATACGTTGACTCAGTTGACTCGTTTGAAAATCAGATCCCAGACACCGTGGCCCAGACGATGGCCACGCTGCTCGAATTTGGTCAGGGGGCGCCAGTCGGGACGGGGCACCCAGTTGCCGGTGGCGGAGGTGTTCTCGTACCCCTCGGCGGCACTCATCACCTCCAGCATGTGCTCGGCGTAGTTCTCCCAGTCGGTGGCCATGTGGAAGACGCCACCGATGGCAAGCTTCTGGCGGATATCCTGGGCAAAGGCAGGCTGCACGATGCGGCGCTTGTGGTGGCGGCTCTTGTGCCAGGGGTCCGGGAAGAAGAGCTGCAGGCAGGAGAGAGAACCGTTCGGGATCATGTGCTCCAGCACTTCCACCGCATCGTGGCAGATGACGCGCAGGTTGGTGACGCCCGCCTCCTGGGCGGTGCCAAGGCAGGCGCCCACACCCGGAGAGTGCACCTCGATGCCGATGAAGTTCTTCTCGGGGGCGTTCTTGGCCATCTCCACCAGGGAGGCGCCCATGCCGAAACCGATCTCCAGCACCACGGGTGCCTCGCGGCCAAACAGGGCCACCATGTCGAGCGGCTCTGGTGCGAAATCGATGCCCATGACCGGCCAGAGCTCTTCCAGGGCCTTCTCCTGCCCTTTGGTCAGGCGGCCTTCGCGACGGACGAAGCTGCGGATCTTGCGCATGAACTTGCCGTCTTCGTTAAACACATCTTGGGTCACAGACATAGTAAATTGCTCGTTATTGCATCGCTCTGGAACAGAGCCGACATAAATGGATCGCTCGTTATTGCATCAGTTCGCAAAAACAGGGGAGCGAATTATCCCAAGATAGGCACAAGGCGCAAGTGTTTCCCACAACAAATCCCCCGGGACTGCCCACATCCACCGGCAAGGTTGACAAATGCCACCCCCTTCACAGAATCTGCCGGACGTCAGGTTCATCCTGATGCGGAAAAATAAAACCATATACAACAAAGGATTGCAGTATGAAGAAAACCCTGTTGGCCCTCGTCCTGCCTGCCCTGCTGGCCGGTTGCAACCCCTCTGACAACGACTCCCAACCCCCTGCCCCCGCCGCTCAGGCCCATGAATTCCTGGTGCAACTGAGCTCTGGCGCAGAAGGGATAGGCGCTCGCCCCACTGGCACCGAGGCCGAAACCCGCGCCGCCGCCTGGATCCAGGATCACCTGGCCGGCTGGGGTTACGAGGTGCAGAACCAGCCGTTCACCTACACCCGGGGCGGCACAGACCGAACCTCCCAGAACATCGTCGCCGAGCTCAAGGGTCAGAGCGACAGGGTGATCCTCATCGGTGCCCACTATGACAGCACCGGCGAGAAGAAAGGATCCGAAGGCGCCACCGACAACGGGGCCGGCGTCGCCGCCCTGCTGGCGGTTGCCGAGGCACTCAAGGGAGAGACCCTGCCCTACACGGTGCGCTTCGCCTTCTTCGGCGCAGAGGAGAACGGCCTCAACGGCTCCAAAGCCTATGCCGCCAGTCTCGACACCGACGCCGTCGCCAAGCTGCTGGCCATGGTGAACTATGACACCATCGCCGGGGGTGACATCATCTATGTCCACTCGGCCCACTCCGACGTGGCCGAGTACAACTGCGCCGACCCGAGCCGCTACAGCTTCGATCCCAAGGTGCGCGATCGCCTGCTGGCCATCTCCCAGCAAACCGCCACCCCGTTCGCCATTCACCCCAGCTACAGCGGCTACCCGGAAGGGGAGACCGGCAGTTGGTCCGATCATGCCCCCTTTGCCTGCCTGGGGGTGCCCATCGCCTACGTGGAGGCCACCAACTTCACCATCAACGGGGAAGATGGCTATGACGGCTACTCCCAGAGCACCAATCCGGCGCTGTGGGACTGCTACGACGACGCCACCAAGAGCGCCTGCGACCGGGACAGCGAGACCCAGTGGGGCAAGATCTGGCACACGGAGCATGATCGCCTCGACAAGATGGCCGAGCTCTTCCCGGGCCGGATCGAGCAGCAGCTCGGGGCCAACACCGACCTGATGATCCGCTTCCTCAAGGCACCGGGGCTCTGAGCCCCATCCCGCCCGATGTCCCCCTGACAGGGGTTTTTGCGCCCCTGACCGGGGTCGGGACGATAAAATTCGGGCAGGTGCCAAACCTGCCCTTTTTTATGGATTTTTGTGACAGCCATTGCCTCATTTCTGAAATCTGATACAAACGGATAACCTGGCGGTTGAATGGAGCGACCGCCACCTAGTCAGAGAGAACCCTATGCAGCCGTTTTTTGCCCAGCGCTTCGAGAAGGTCGAGCCTTCCTTTATCCGTGAAATCCTCAAAGTTGCCGCCAATCCGGAGATCATCTCCTTCGCCGGCGGCCTGCCCAACCCCCATCTGTTCCCGGTCAAGGCCATCGAGCAAGCGTGCCAGGACGTGCTGCGCGAGCAGGGAGCCGCCGCGCTGCAATACGCCACCACCGAGGGCTTTGCCCCGCTGCGCCAGTTCATCGCCGATCGCTACCTGAGCCGCCACGGCATGGAGGTCAATCCGGACAACATCCTCATCACCAGCGGCTCCCAGCAGGCGCTGGATCTGCTGGGCAAGGTGCTGGTGAACGAGGGGCAGGATCTCATCATCGAAGAGCCGGGCTACCTTGGCGCCATCCAGGCGTTCTCCGTCTATCAACCGAACTTCAAGCCCATCACCTTGGGTGAAGAGGGGCTGGATCTGGCCGCGCTGGATGCGCTGCTGGAGCAGGGCTCCAGCGCCAGGCTGCTCTACGGCGTGCCCAACTTCCAGAACCCGAGCGGTGTTTCCTACAGCCGCGCCAACCGGGAAGCCCTGGCCGAGCGCCTGGTGCGCCACGATCTGCTGATGGTGGAAGACGACCCCTATGGCGAGCTGCGCTTCGAAGGGGAGCACCTGCCCCCCATCGCCAAGCTGGCCCCCCACAACACCGTGCTGCTCGGGTCCTTCTCCAAGACGGTGGTACCCGCCTTCCGCCTGGGCTGGATGGTGGTGCCGGACTGGCTGCGCAAGAAGGTCACCATCGCCAAGCAGGCCACCGACCTGCACAGCAACGCCTTCAGCCAGCAGGTGCTGCACCGCTTCCTGACCGACAACTCCCTCGACGCTCACCTGGAGAAGATCAAGGAGGTCTATGGTCGCCAGCGTGCCGCCATGGAAGCCGCCCTCGCCCGCCACTGTCCGCCCGGCGTCAGCTACACCCGTCCCGAAGGGGGCATGTTCCTCTGGCTGACCCTGCCGCCCAGCGTCAGTGCCATGGCCCTGTTCGACGAGGCCATCAAGGAGAAGGTTGCCTTCGTGCCCGGCGCCCCCTTCTATGTGCGCCCCGAGATCCAGAACACCCTGCGCCTGAGCTTCTCCTGTGTGGATGAGGCGACCACGGAAGAGGGTGTTCAGCGTCTGTGCCGCGCCCTGGCTCGCATGCTCTGAGCCATCCGGCCATAAAAAAANCTGGTTTTTTTTTGCCTCGCGCTTTCCTCTCAGCGCCCCTGCCCGGCCAGCTGGCTGACAAACTCCTTCATGGGCATGGGCCTGCCAAACAGATAGCCCTGCAGGAAGGTCACCTCTCGGGCCTTCAGATAGTCGGCCTGCACCTGATTCTCCACCCCTTCCGCCACCAGTTGCAGACCGAGCCGGGTCGCCAGATCGATGACGTTCTCCACGATGTGGCTGGAGAGCGCGTCCGACCCAATCATGCCGACGAAGCTCTGATCGATCTTGAGGAAGTCGACCTGGAAGGTCTGCAGGTAGGTCAGGCTGGAGTGGCCGGTGCCGAAATCGTCGATGGCGATGAAGACCCCGAGGGCATGCAGCTCGGCAAAGAGCCGGTCCGTCGTCTCGTCCGCCACGATGAGCTCGCGCTCGGTCAGCTCCAGCACCAGCTTGATGGGATTCCCCTTGAAGGCGTTGATGAAATCCCGGCAATCTTCCACCAGGCTCAGATCCTTGCAGTGGCTGGCGCTGATGTTGAAGCCGAAGTGGAACCCTCGCGGCAGATGGTGCGCCTTGCCCGCAAACTGTTCGCGCACCTGCGCCATCAGCAGCCGGGTCATGGGCACGATGAGACCACTGTCCTCTGCCAGGGGAATGAAGCGATCCGGCGAGATCATCCCCTGACGGGGGTGTTGCCAGCGCATCAGCACCTCGCAACCGCTCCATTGGCCGTCCTCCCCGTTCACCACGGGTTGCAGATAGGGGATGAACTCCTGCTGGGAGAGTGCCCGTTTCAGCTCCTGGGCCGGCGAAGTCGAACGGCCCATCAGCCAGAAGACCGCCACCCCGAGCAGCAGGCTCAGCAGAGGATAAATAATGACGCCCACCTTGGAGTAGTCCCAGATGTGGGCACGGTACTCATCCACCGACACCGTGGTCACTACCTTGAACGGGTACCTGGTCGAGACCTGTTCGAGATAGCCATTGCGATCCTTGGGGATCAGCTTGTCGGTGAGTTCGCTGTTTCGCAGCAGCATCTCGTTGCCGACCACCAGCCCCAGTGGGGAGTTGCGGCTCAGCATGTCCAGGATGTTGAGCAGGTAGTAGCCGTCGACCCCCACCAGCACGCTGAACTCGCCCACCTCTTCCCGGTAGGCGATGAGGGGGCGATTCGGGGTGACCGGGTTGCCCTTCATCAGGTCGAGCCTGCCCCCGACATAGTCATCCAGCTTGATGCCGCCATCGACCGGGCCATAGAGGGAAGAGCAGTAGATCCGATCCCCCCTGGCCAGGTTGACGCTACGCACATCCGGCACCGTGGCCACCTGATCCCTGAGCCCCTGCACCACCTCGAGACAGGGCCTGCCCAGGCTGCCGGTGAGGGCCGACGCCGCCAACTGGGCATTGTCCAGAGTGCGGTCAAACATGACCCTGGCATGTTCCAGGCGCGCCACCGCATCCTGTTTCACGCCGGTGGCGGTCTGCCAGATGACGATGACGAGCCCAAGGAGCATGGGCAACAGACCGGCCAGCAAGGCACAGAGCAGCCGGACATAGAATTGACGTACCTTCAAACGTCGAAATGGCATAACGGCCCTCATGAACATGGCGAAAAAGCGCTCGAGTTTACCCGCTGGCGCCCGTTTGGCAAGCCGGAATGAGCCCCTGATACCGCCGCGCCACGGCGCCCCCCGTGGTCGCAACGCCCGGCAACCCCGTGGACAAAGGGGGCGGCGTCTTGGGAGACAAAAATCATAATGCTCATAAAAACAGGAGCTTGTCCATCGGGCACCCAGGCTCTAGAGTAGACCCTAGAGCGTCAGGGAGGCAGGACATGAAGATACTGATCACGGGGGGCACGGGGTTTATCGGCCGCCGTCTGGTGGCACACCTCAAGGTGGCGCACGAAGTAGTCGTGCTGACCCGCCAGGGCAGCCGGGCCTACGAGCTGCTCGGCCACGATGTCACCCTGCTGGACAGCCTGGACAGGCTGGATCACCTCAATGACGTGGACATCGTCATCAACCTGGCCGGCGAACCCATCGCCGCCGGACGCTGGAGCGAGTCCCGCAAGCAGTTGCTCTGCAACAGCCGCTGGCTGCTGACCGAACAGCTGGTGGATCTCGTCAAACTCTCCAGCACGCCCCCCAGATTGCTGCTCAATGCCTCCGCCATCGGCTGGTATGGCCGCCAGGATGACGCCCCTCTGGATGAAACATGCCAGAGCCCTCACGACGAATTCACCCACCGTCTCTGTCAGAAGTGGGAGCAGCTTGCCCAGCAGGCCCGCTCGGCCCAGACCCGGGTCTGCATCCTGCGCATCGGCCTGGTACTCGGCATGGAGGGGGGCGCCTTGCCCAGGATGCTGCCCCCTTACCGCCTCGGCCTCGGCGGCCCCATGGGCAGCGGCACCCAGATGATGAGTTGGATCCACGTGCAGGATCTGGTGCGGGCCATGCTGTTTCTCATCGAGCACGGCGAGTGTGACGGCATCTTCAACGGCACGGCCCCGCAACCGGTCAGCAATCGCCGGTTCAGCGAGACCCTGGCCGCCACGCTCCATCGCCCGCATCTCTTCTTCGTACCAGCCCCCCTCCTGCGACTCCTGATGGGAGAGGCGGCGGATCTGCTGCTCACCGGACAGCACGTGCTGCCCGCCCGCTTGCAGCAGGCCGGTTTTCACTTCAGCTTCCCGGCCCTGCCCGGCGCTCTGGACAATCTGCTGCACTCACCCCGTTGACCCAATGACACATCCCGACCGAGGTCGGGATGTGTCGAGCCATCAGAGCAGCCCCTGCCCCAGTCCCCTGAGCCGGTCGCTCAGGGTACCCGCCAGCAGTTGGCGGCGCATGCCCTGTCCGGCCAGGGTCACCAGCACGGCCCCAAGCAGGGGGAGTGCAGCCCAGATGGCCCAGTGGAACTGCCACTGCGCCCCCTCCCACCACCACTGCAGACCGAAGGAGCAGAGCTCCACCACCATGGCAGCGCAGAGCCCTGCCAGGGCACCGCTCGCCACCAGCTCCCAGCGCAACATCTTCTCGAGCAGGGCGCTGCCCGCCCCCAAGGTGCGCATCAGCAGCAGCTCCCGGCGCCGATGGGCCATGCCGGCCTGGGTCTGGGTCAGCAGCACCAGCAGGGCAGCCACCGTCACCAGCCCGAGCATCAACCCCAGGGCGCGGCTCACCTGATCGGAGACCAGGGTGAGGCGGCCTATCAGATCCTCCACATCGATGAGGCTCACCGTGGGGTGGCGGCGGATGAGTTCCACCTCTGCCCCTCGCCCCTCTGGCGGCAGACGATAGCTGCCGAGCCAGGTCTGGGAGAAGGGGGCCAGCACGTCCGGCGAGAAGATCATGTAGAAGTTCGGCCTCATGTTGTCCCACTTGATGGACCTCAGGCTGGTCACCCTGGCCTCGAACGCCTGCCCCTCTATGGTGAAGCCGAGCACGTCTCCGAGCGCGATGCCGAGCCGTCCCGCCAGTGCCTCGTCGACGGAGACCTCCCCCTTGCCGGCCAGCCATTGACCGGCAGTGACCTTGTTGTCGGCGGGCAGGGCCGATGTGGTGGTGAAGTTGAGCTCCCTGTCCACCCCCTCCCGCGCCGCATCCTCCCCCACCGCCTCACCGGCGATACGGGTCAGGCGCCCGCGCACCATGGGGTAGAAGTCCGAGGTGATGGCCCCGGCCTGGTGCAGATCGGCCAGGATCCCTTCCCGCTCGCTGTCCGCCACATTGACCAGGAAGCGGTTCGGGGCATCGGCAGGCAACCGGGTGGAAAAATCCTCCAGCAGATCGACCCGCGCCGCCCACAGCAGCCCGAACAGCATCAGGGCCAGGGCGAAGCCCGCCAGCTGGAACAGACCACTGCCCCGCTCCCGGGAGAGGTGATTGATGGCCAGGCGCAGGGCATGGGGCCCCTTGAGCCGACTGCCAAGACGCAGCAGCACGGAGGCGAGCAGGGCCAGCAGCGCCATCAACACCCCCATGCCGCCGATGAGCCCGCAGGCCAGCCTGATGTCGGCGGTAAAGCCCCACACCAGGGCAAACAGCCCGATGAGCCCCACGGGCACCGTCAGCCAGGGGGGGATCCCCGCCTCCAGCTCCCGGCGCAGCACCCGCAGCGGCGGTACCTTGAGCAGCCTCAGGAAGGGGACGAACGCCAGCATCAGGGTGATGAAGAAGGCGACCGCGAGGCCCAGGGCGAAGGGTCGCCAGGAGGGGGGCGGCAGATCCGCAGGCAGCAGATCCCCCAGCAGGTTCAGGGTCAGCCACTGCATGGCGCTGCCCGCCACCAGCCCCATCAGGGCCCCCACCAGGGTCAGGGAGAACAGCAGGGTGCCCATCAGTTGCCACAGGGTGCGCCGCGAGGCCCCCAGGGTCTTGAGCAGGGCCACCATGTTGGTCTGGCGCTCGGCGAAATGACGCACCGCTATCCCCATGGCCAGGGCGCCGAGCAGCACGCCGGCAAGGGATGCCAGACGGAAGAAGCGCTCGGCATTGCCCAGGGATTTCCCCACCTGGGTACCCTGATCGTCGGGTTTGACGAGCTTCTGCCCGGCGCTCAGCCTGGGGTTGAGCCAGGCCTCATAGCGGGCGATGGCGTCACGGGGCCCCTTGACGAGATAGCGCCACTGCTGGCGACTGCCCGGCAGCAGGGCCCCGGTCGCCTCGATATCGGCGCTGTGGATCAAGGCCCTTGGCGCCATCTGGAAGGGACTGAACCCCTGATCCGGCTCCTGGCCCAGCTCCCCTGCCACCGTCAGCCGGGTGTTGCCGACCTCGAGTGCCTCCCCCACCTTGGCGCCGAGCAATTGCATCACCCTGGCGGAGAGCCAGATCTCGCCGGGCGCCGGGGCGCGCTGGGGAGTGAGCTCCAGCTTGCCGTAGAAGGGAAAATCCCCGGGCACGGCGCGGATGGAGGCCAGTTGCAGGGTATCGCCGTGAAACAGCATGCTGTTGAAGCTGACCGTGGTCTGCACGGCAAGCCCCTCCTGATGCGCCTGCGCCAGCCACTCTGCCGGTGCCGGCGTCGCGGAGCGCAGCACCCTGTCCCCTCCGATGAAATCCCGCCCGGAGGCCTTGAGCCCCGCATCCAGCCGATCCGCCACCAGGGCCACGCTGAGCACGCAGGCGACGCTCAGCGCCAGCGCCAGCACAAACCAGCGCAGCTCGCCACTGAACCCTTCCCGGCGCAGCAGCTTCAATCCCAGTCGCCACTGACTCATGACGCCTCCCTCACCGTCCATGCTGCTGCCAGCGATCCCCTGGTGCAGCTCTGTCTCCACTGACTCATGACAGCTCTCCCACCCTGGCCGCCATGACAGTCTGTGCCTCCAGCCGCCCGGCTGACATCACCAGCTGCCTCTGGCAGCGCTGGGCCAGCTCATGGTCATGGGTCACCACCACCAGGGTGGTGTTGTGCTCGCGGTTGAGACGAAACAGCAGTTCGATCACCGTCTCCCCGGTCTTGCTGTCGAGGTTGCCGGTGGGCTCGTCCGCCAGCAGCAGGCTGGGGCGGGTCATGAAGGCACGGGCAATGGCGACCCGCTGCTGCTCGCCGCCGGAGAGGCGCGGCGGCAGGTGGTGCAACCGCTCTCCCAGGCCGACCTGGGCCAGCAGCTCCCGGGCACGGGGCTCGCTGTCGGTCTCCCCCCGCAGCTCGGCCGGCAACATGACGTTCTCCAGGGCGCTCAGGGTGGGCAGCAGCAGGAACGACTGGAACACGAACCCCACCTGCTCGGCCCGCAGCCTGGCGCGTCCCTCCTCGTCCAGCCGGGTGAGGGAGTGGCCGAGGATCTCTATCTCGCCGCTGCTCGGCAGATCGAGACCGGCCAGCAAACCGAGCAGGGTGGACTTGCCGGAACCGGACGCACCGACCAGCGCCAGCGTCTCGCCGGTATTGACTTGCAGATCGATCCCTTCAAGGATGGTGAGGCTTTCCTGACCGAGGCGAACGGTTTTACCGAGCCCCCTGACGGCGATAATGGGCGTTGAACTCATCTTGGGTATCCTGTTTGCCTGAACCTGTAATGACAATAGAACGTGGGAGTTGACTGCATGATGCGTCTCTTGTTTGCCGTGAGTTGCCTGTGCTGCTGGGCAGCGTCCGTCCAGGCCCAGACCCTGCTGGTACTGGGCGACAGCCTGAGCGCCGGCTACCAGATGCAGGCCGAACAGAGCTGGCCTGCCCTGCTCAATGAAAAGTGGCAGCAGCAGGGGGGAGAACACACCCTCATCAATGCCAGCATCAGCGGTGAAACGACCCAGGGCGGCCTGGCCCGCCTGCCCGCCCTGCTCGAAACCCACAAACCGGACTGGGTGTTGATCGAACTCGGCGCCAACGACGGGCTGCGGGGATTTGCTCCCGCCATCACCCGGGCCAACCTGACCAAGATGATCGAGCTCACCCGGGCGCACCAGGCGAAGACGGTGCTGACCCAGATCCTGCTGCCCCGCAACTATGGGGCGCGCTATCTGCAACAGTTCGAGCAGATCTTCCCGGATCTTGCGAAGGCCAACGACCTGCCGCTGATGCCCTTCTTTCTGGATGATATTGTGCTGCGCCCTGAACTCATGATGAACGATGGACTGCACCCGACGGCCGCCGCCCAGCCCCGGATCCGCGACAAGGTCGCCCGCTTTGTCGAGCCTCTGCTGACTCAGTAGCCCGGTGGCCGAGCCCATGGCCCTTCCCCTTGCCCAGCAAAAAGCCCCCGCATGGCGGGGGCTTTTTCATGGTTCGGCGTGCCGGGTTCAACGGCCCAGGATCTGCCGCATCCGCTGCTGGGCCACGTCCACCAGCAAGTCGGGCTGGAATTTGGAGATGAAGCGATCACACCCCACCTTCTTGACCATGGCCTCGTTGAAGTTGCCGCTCAGGGAGGTATTGAGGGTGATGAAGAGCTCGGACATGCGCGGATCGCTGCGCACCTCGTGAGTCAGGCGATAACCATCCATCTCCGGCATCTCGGCATCCGTGATCATCAGCATGATCTCGTCGGTCACCTTCTTGCCCGCATCGCACCACCCCTTGAGCAGCTTGAGGGCCTGCAAGCCGTCCTGGCACTCGATGACCTCGAGCCCGAGCTGGGCGAGGGTCTCGCGCACCTGGTTGCGGGCCGTGCTGGAGTCATCGACGATGAGCACCCGGCGTCCCTGCATCTGGGGCAGGATCTCTTCGTCCAGCACCTCGGACGAGATGCGCACGTCGTAGGTGATGATCTCCGCCAGCACCTTCTCCACGTCGATGATCTCGACGATCTGGTCGACCCCCCCTTCCGGGATGCGGGTGATGGCGGTGAGGTAGTTGGCACGACCCGCCGAGCGGGGCGGCGGCAGTATGTCCTTCCAGGTCATGTTGACGATGTGGGCCACCTGCCCCACTAGGAACCCCTGAATGGTGCGGTTGTACTCGGTGATGATGAGGTTGGACTCCTGATCGATGGCCATGGGACGCATCCCGATGGCACCGCGCAGGTTGATGACGGGGATGGAGACGCCGCGAATGTTGGCGACGCCGCTGATGTTGTGGTGGGACCCCGGCATCTTGTTCAGATGGGGCAGCTTGACCACTTCCCGCACCTTGAAGACGTTGATCGCAAACAGTTGCTGGGCACCCAAACGGAACATCAGCAGTTCCAGGCGATTCTCCCCTACAAGCTGGGTACGTTGATCCACTGAATCCAATATGCTCGCCATATAACGCCCTTACGTCCATTTCCCGAAATTGCCCCGCACCGGAGCTGCGACATGCCAACCAGCCCCGCTTTCCCTGTCGGGACAACGCAAGCCTATATAGAAATAATGAAAAGCGTCGAGGAAAGATAGGATCTTGACCACGGGGCGTGATCATCGCCCCATCACTGCCTCATGGCAAGCACAGCCACGCACCGGCCCCGACAACAAGGGTATCGACCACACAGGGGCATTGCTGAACCCCGGCGTGCCGCTCTTGTCATCCAGCGCGGTCCGCCAGCAACAAAAAGACCGGCCACATGGGCCGGTCCTGAGATGTGCAGTGCGTCCGGGACGACTTAGAAGTTGTACTGCAGGGCCACGGCGACGATGTCGTCGGTGGACTTGTTCAGGCTGTTCTTGCCGGTGGAACCCACTTCGTCCAGCAGGTTGATCTTGTAGTCCACGTAGGCATTGAAGTTGTCGGTGAAGTTGTACCAGGCACCCACGGAGACATATTCGGTCGCGGTGTCATCGATGCCGTGAGCGCTGTCCTTCACGTCGGTACGCAGGTAGGCCAGGGAGGGCTTGAACTTCGGCGTGATGTTGTACTGCACGACCGCTTCGTAGCCATCCATCTTCTCGGCGTAACCGCGCATGGAGCCGGTGTCCACGAAGAGGTGATCTTCACCGTGGGAGTAGGTGGCGGCCATGTAGAGGTTGCCGACGGCATACTTGGCGCCCACCCCGAACAGCTTGGCGTCGTTGTCGCCGCCGAAGCTCACGTTCTCGGCCTGTTCGTCGGTCTTGCCTGCCTGGTTGTAGGCGGCACCCAGGCTCAGGCCCATGTTGAAGTCATAGTTGGCAGAGAGGGCATACCCCTCGGAAGAACCTTTCGGGCTCCAGGTGCTGTTCGGACCGACGCGCTCGCTGCGGCTCGCGTTCTGCGGGTCGTTGTTGCCGGTGAACTGGGCACCCAGGGTCAGCCCCTGCCAGTTGTACATGTACTGGGCCAGGCCGTTGGTACGGCCGGTGCCGAACACCTCGGTGTCCTTGCCCAGACCATCACCACCCCACTCCGGCAGCACGTCGGTGTAGTTGTTCACCGCCTTGGTGAACAGACCGTCCTGGCGGCCGTAGCTGAAGGCACCGAAGCGATCGTGCTTGATGCCCGCATAGGCGTAACGCAGCTCGTCGTTGTCAGAACCGGAGACCGGCAGGTTGTACTCGGCGAAGCCGAACGCGGTCAGATCCTCGTCAACCTTGGTTTCACCTGCGATGTGCAGACGCAGGTAGCTGGCATCGCCTTCGGTGGCGTTGTCATCGGTGCCGTAGTACATGCCGTTGACGCGGCCGCCGATGTCCAGTTTGGTACCATTCTGATCGTAAACGTTGGCGGCCTGTGCACCACCGGCCAGCAGCAGGCTGGAGATGGCCATCGTCAATGCTGTCTTTTTCATTGTTCTTTCCTCAGGTGTAAGCACTCTCTGTCAGACCAGAGTTCGGTCGTGATGATCGGTTGATGTGCCGATGGCCTAAGGTAGATCCGGAAACCTTGATGGGAACTGAAGCGGCGAACGATTAATTATAAAAGCGTCAATTCGAGCTGACGCCGCGACATATAGTGTCACATGAAATGACATCGGTAGAATTTATGACCACAAAAATCACTTTTACAACATAAGTGAACTGAAATATTTGATTAATGCAGTTTAATCCTTCAGCAAAGCGAGAAGCTGGGAAGCCCTGCCGGGCGACACGGACTCCCCGCTTATGTTCCCCGCCTCGTCAGACCGGCTGCCAGCCGCGCATGACCCTCAGCAGGTCCTTCCAGCTCACTATGCCCACCAGGGCGCCGTTTTCCAGCACAGGCAGACAGGAGATCTGGTGCTCCAGCATGAGGCCGGCGGCCTCTTTCAGGGAGCGTTCGGGGGAGACGGTGATGGGTTCACGGCTCATGATCTGGTGGGCGCGCCGGTTGAGGGTCTCGGTATCCCGGTTCATCTCGGCATCCGTGTCCAGATAGGGGCTGATGGCACGCAGCAGATCCCGGTCCGAGATGACCCCCACCAGCTCCTCTTCTTCCACCACCAGGAGGTGGCGGAAATGGGCCTGCTCGAAGATCTCCTTGATGACGCTCAGCCTGTCATCCATGGAAACGGTCGCGACCCGGGTCGTCATGATCTCTTTAATCAACATGGTCAGCCTCCTGCCCCCAGATGTCTCTGTTATGACACGTTTTTCCGGCGGCAGCCATCCCCCCCGCCCTCAAGTGCAAATTTGTGTCATTTCACGTAAGATCCGCGCCAGTTTCTCTCCTTCAATCGAGCCAAGCAGACCCATCCATGATAGTTGCCAGTCAAATCGAACTGATCCGCGGCGGCCGCACGCTGCTGGACAACGCGTCCGCCACCATACACCCCGGCCACAAGGTGGGCCTGGTGGGCAAGAACGGCTGTGGCAAGTCCACCTTCTTTGCGCTGGTGCGGGGCGAACTGGCCATCGACAACGGCAGCTTCAGCCTGCCCGCCGGCTGGCAGATTGCCGGCGTGGCCCAGGAGACCCCGGCGCTAGATTGCTCCGCGCTCGAATACGTGGTCGATGGCGACAAGGAGTTCCGCGCCCTGGAGGCCGAGCTCGCCCAGGCCGAGGCGGATGACAACGGTCTGCTGGTGGCCGAGCTGCACGGCAAGCTCGATACCATAGGTGCCTACAGCATTCGCGCCCGCGCCGCCGAGCTGCTGCACGGTCTGGGTTTTGGCGGCGATCAGCTCGACTCGCCGGTCAGAAGCTTCTCCGGCGGCTGGCGCATGCGCCTGAACCTGGCCCAGGCGCTGCTCTGCCGCTCCGATCTGCTGCTGCTGGATGAACCGACCAACCACCTGGATCTGGACGCCGTCATCTGGCTGGAGAAGTGGCTCAAGGGCTATCAGGGCACGCTGGTGCTCATTTCTCACGACCGCGACTTCCTCGACTCCGTGGTGAATCGCATCATCCATATCGAGAACGGCAAGCTCAACGAATACAGCGGCGGCTACTCCGACTTCGAACTGCAACGGGCCGAGCACCTGGCCCAGCAGCAGTCCATGTACGAGAAGCAGCAGCGGGAGATGGCCCACATGCAATCCTATGTGGACCGCTTCCGCTACAAGGCCTCCAAGGCCCGTCAGGCCCAAAGCCGGCTCAAAGCCATGGAGCGGATGGAGAAGATCCTGCCCGCTCACGCCGACTCCGAGTTCAGCTTCGAGTTTCGCGAGCCCTCCGCTCTGCCGACCCCGCTCATCGCCATGGAGAACCTCAGCGCCGGTTACGGCGACAAGGTGATCCTGGAGAAGATCAAGCTCAACCTGGTGCCGGGCTCGCGCATCGGCCTGCTCGGTCGCAACGGCGCGGGCAAGTCCACCTTCATCAAGATGCTGTCGGGCTCCAACCCGCCCCTCTCCGGCAAGCTGGAGGTGAGCGCCGGGGTGAGCATCGGCTACTTCGCCCAGCATCAGCTCGAGACCCTGCGCCTAGACGACAGCCCCCTCGATCACCTGGTGCGCCTGGCGCCGGACAAGACCGAGCAGGAGCTTCGCAACTACCTCGGCAGCTTCGGTTTTCATGGCGACAAGGTACTCGACAAGGTAGCCCCCTTCTCCGGCGGTGAGAAGGCGCGTCTGGTGCTGGCCCTCATCACCTGGCAAAAGCCCAACCTGCTGCTCCTGGATGAACCGACCAACCACCTGGATCTGGAGATGCGCCACGCCCTGACCATGGCCCTGCAAGGGTTCGAGGGGGCCATGGTGGTGGTTTCTCACGACCGTCACCTGCTGCGCACCACCACGGATGACTTCTATCTGGTCCACGGCGGCCGGGTCGAGCCCTTCGACGGGGATCTCGACGACTACCACAAGTGGCTCGGCGAACAGGAGAAAGAGGCCAATGCCAAGCCGGCAGATGGCACCGTCTCCGCCAACTCGGCGGTGGCGCGCAAGGATCAGAAGCGCCTCGAAGCCCAGTTCCGGCAAGCGACCCGGCCGCTGCGCCAGAAGCTCGAGAAGCTCGAAACCAGCATGGAGAAACTGCAGGCCAAGCTGGCCGCGGTGGAAGAGCAGCTGGCCGATCCCGCCATCTATGAAGAGAGCGCCAAGGGCAAGCTCTCCGAGCTGCTCAAGTCCCAGGGCCCCCTCAAGGAGGAGCTGGAGCACGTCGAGCTGGAGTGGATGAGCCTCTCTGAAGAGCTGGAAACCATGGAGCAGGCCTTCTTTGCGTGATGAAGCCTTGATGGCCAGCGAGCGGGTCAGCCCCGACGCCCTGCCCACCCCTTCCGAGTTCTGGACATGGAGCACAGGCGCCTATGGCCAGCGCAGCCAGGACTGGCTCCACGTGCAAAGCATGGGGGGCAACGTCAACCTGGCGCTCCTGCTGCACCACCTCGACCTGCTCCGGATCCCGGTCGACCTCACGGACTTGCAACCGGCCCTGGTACAGACCGAGGCGGTGCTGCTCCCCTGGCGCACCCTGCGCCAGCAGGCCAAGTCACGGGTGGGGGCCGAGGAGTACCAGACCATGCTGGCCCACGAACTGGAGCTGGAGCGGCTGCAACAGGGGGTCTTGCTGCAGACCCTGCGCACCCTCGCCCTGTTTCGCGGCGACAGCCGCAACCTGTTTCACTATCTATCGTTACTGGGTGCCCAGCAGGGCCCCCTCAGAGATCTCATATGCTGAGCTACCGCCACGCCTTTCACGCCGGCAACCACGCCGATGTGCTCAAACACGCCGTCCAGGCCCTGATCATCGAGTCCCTCAAGAAGAAGGAGAAACCCTTCATCGTGCTGGACACCCATGCCGGTGGCGGTCTCTACGACCTGCGCGGCGACTGGTCCCAGAAGAAGGCGGAATACGCCGACGGGATCAAACGCCTGTGGGATGAGCGGGCCCAGTGGTCTGCCATGGCCCCCTATCTGGGTGTCATCGAGGAGATGAACAGCGATGGCCAGCTGCACTACTACCCCGGCTCGCCGGAGCTCTCCCGCCGCCTTATCCGCGATCAGGACAAGCTGGCGCTGATGGAGCTGCACAACAACGAGGTGGAAGATCTTCGCGCCAACATGGGGTACGACCCCCGCGTCGCCGTCCACCATCGCGACGGCTTCGAGGGGCTGGTCGCCCTGCTGCCCCCCACCCCGCGCCGCGGTCTGGTGCTGATCGATCCTCCCTATGAGCTCAAGGAAGATTACTTCGCCGTGGTCGATACCCTTAAAAAAGCGCAAAAGCGCTGGGCCACCGGCATCTACGCCCTCTGGTATCCCATCCTCGGGCAAGAGGCGGACAAGTCCCGCGACATGCTCAAAGCGATCAAGCGGGAGAACTTCGGCAACGTCCTGGTGGCGGAGCTGGAAGTGGCCGGCCAGACTGCCGATTGGGGCATGAACGGCTCCGGCATCCTCATCGTCAGCCCCCCCTGGATGCTGGACGAGCAGATCGATGCCTTCTTGAAACCCCTGTGCGCCAAGCTGGCCCAGGGCGCCGGCGCCCAGTACAGGGTGGAGTGGCTGAACAAGGCCGAGGCCTGACCGTTCACCCGCCGCCAACACGACAAAGCCCCGCAAGGGGCTTTTCTATGACTGCGGCAGTGGCGGAAGAGACTAGGCTTGTCTGGCATCGGCGCCTGCGGGCATGTCCCGCCAGAGCGCCAGAATGAGCAGCGCCAGCAGGGCAAAGGGCGGCACCAAGCAGAGCAGCACGCACAGGAAGGTGACAAGCCCCGGGTGGCGGCTCTTGCGCCGGGCCAGTCGCCATGCCACCACGCCGACGACGATCATCAGCAGCAGCATGAAGAGAACAAACAGGTTGGAGTTGATGGTCATGAAAGCTCCTTTTTCATGGCAAAAGGCACACTCTAGCGCCGTTGCGTTCCCGGGCAACTCCCAATCTGGTGGTGCCTCCACCGGTCAATAGGCATTTTCTATTTCGCCAATAGATGAGAATGGTTTTCATTTGATGAGGTTCTGGGTGATACTGCCTTCATCGCCAGAGGAGACACCACCATGAAAAAGACCATCAGCTTCGCCATCCTGCACTTTTGTGTCGCCTTCACCGTGGCTTACCTGCTGACCGGCGAACTGCTCACCGCCAGCCTGATCGCCCTCATCGAGCCCGCCGTGAACACGGTCGCCTTCTACTTCCACGACCTTGGCTGGCACAAGCTCAAGCCTGAGCACAGCCTGCAGGCCAAGACCAGCAGCTTCGCCCTGGTCCACTTCTCGGTGGCCTTCGGTGTCGCCTACCTGCTGAGTGGCGAGCTGCTCACCGGCGGCGTGATGGCACTGATCGAACCTGCCATCAACACCGTCGTCTTCTTCTTCCACGAGCGGCTGTGGCGTAGCCGCCAGACCTTGGCGCTGGCCGGCGTCTGATTGCCATGCAGGGCCGCCCGCCACCCAAAAATACGGGGTGCTCCTGCCTACTTCGGGTGTAAAGTGTGCTCTGGTCACGGGGCATCATGCCCCCTGTTGGAGCCCTGTCGATGAACAAGATCTTGCTTGGAACCCTGCTGTTTTCCCCTCTGCTGGCCGCGGCGGCCACCCCGTCCTTCGAATGCGCCAAGGCGAAAGGCGCCGCCGAAACCCTCATTTGCAAGGATGCCGGACTGGCTGCGCTGGATAACGAGCTGTCAGCCCTCTATCCCAAGGCGATTGCCGGGTTCTCCCCCGAGCAGCAGAAGAGCGAGCGCGCCATCCAGCGCGGCTGGATCAAGGGGCGCAACGACTGCTGGAAGGCGGGCGACCTGCGCCAGTGCGTGGAAGAGAGCTACCAGTTGCGGATCACCGAGTTGCAGATAAAAGGCGGCCAACTGAAGGTGCCGACGCCGGTCGATTATCAGTGCGGCAAGAGCGTCACCCTCTCCACCTACTTCTACAACGAGGCCAAGCGGCCCGCCGCCATGATCAATTTGAGCGAGGGGAACAACCAGCAGCAGGTGCTCGCCTATGAGACCCCCAGCGCCAGCGGCGCCCGGTACGAGGGGCAAAACCTCACCCTCTGGACCAAGGGGAGCGACGCCATGCTGGAGCGCTACGGTCAGCCCACCCTTAACTGCAGCGAGATCCCGGGCAACTGATCCCCCGCCCGGCCAGAGGCCGGGCAACCACTCCCGTACAGGCAGCAAGAGGGTCACCAGCTGGTGGCCACTCGCCCCCTTTTACCTATCCCCAGCCCCTCTCGCCAATCCAGCCCGGACGCCAGGCTTTCGGGCTGACCTCCATTTGTTGATCTTGCCCGGCAATTCGCCATTTCCTCCTTTCCCTTCGCTCGCGGGCCGTTAATATAGCCAATTGGCAACACACGCCTCGTCGGAGTCTCCCATGAGCCATGCCAACCACGCCCCTTTGGTCAATCGCAGCAAGCTGGAAGCTGACATTCAGGGCGGTAGCGTCGCCAAAGGGCACAACCGGCAAGAGGTAAGTGACTGATTCAACCATGTCGAGTGGAGTGAATGTATGGAAACGCACACACTGCATCGGGGTCGGCTGATCGACCATCTCCAGCTGGTGGTGAAAGACCTGACCGCCAGCGAGCGCTTTTACAGGGCCATACTGGCCACCCTCGATGTGCCAATCGGCGGCGCGGGTGAGGGTTACTTCTGGGCTGACGAGCTGTTTGTCACATCCATCGACAGCCCGGCTGCGCTCGGCGCACTGACCGGTCGCCATCATCTCGCCTTCCAGGCGCAGGACCACGCCACAGTCGATCGCTTCTATCAGGCAGCGCTGGCCCACGGCGGCCAGGATAACGGCGCCCCCGGCGAGCGGGTTTATCACCCCGGCTATTACGCCGCCTTTGTCCTCGATCCGGACGGCAATAATATCGAAGCGGTTTATCACGGCGAGGCAAGGCGCAGTGCGGGGTCGGTGGAGATTCGGTTTTAGCAAATAACAGAACACCGGTGGTATGGACTTCGCCATGGTGCAACGAGGTGGCTACACCTCACTAAAAATAATGGAAGGGTTTGTGCATGAGTTCTACTAATATGTGGGATGCAAGGAAATTCCAAGAAAATGTAGGATCCCTAATTTCAAGATTCAATATGTTATTTTTGAGCGATATAGCACCATTCATTACAAACCCTAATAGTGATAGAAAAGTGTCCTTGAGAGCTATAATTGCTCTAAATACTAACCAAATCCAAGCGAACCTTCATAATGCCCTTAATGAAATTGAGAAAGAGTTGAGGGATAACGCTCATCTTTTGCTGAAACAAAAAGGCTTCTCCGACATTGAATCCCAAACATACCTATCAAGTAAATTCCCTTCTGGGTTTATCAAATCAAACATAATTAATGAGCTTAATTCAACCATCGAATCACTTAACAAATTAAGTGCCTTAGCGGTAGTTCACCTCGGTGTGTTGGAAACAAACTCAGGGTTGGGTGGTATATTGAAAGGACTTTTCAAGGGATACTCTAACCCAATTGATGGTATTTCCCATATATTCGGGAAAGGAAGCATGCAGATTGAAGTGAATACTAGCTTGCAAGGTTTTAATTCTACTGCGCTTTTAGTCGGTCAATCTATAGATTCAGTTTCTAAATTATTACATAAAGTTGTTTTGGAAAAATGGAATGATTTTGGAGCTATGATGGAAAATTTGTAGACTTAACAAATAACTAATGCGGAACTGCTAAAACTTGCCTCGATTCCGCTTAGTTAAACCAGCGACACCCACCACCTTCATAGCAGACTTGCCTGACAAGGTGCTGTCCCTTATCACTGCCCCCCATCGAGAAGCCAGCGCTGCTTGTACAGTATCTGCTGTGCCAACAGCGCGCCCCTCCCCCTGGGGATGTAATCCCCCCTGCCACTGGCCTATAGTGGGCACCTTCATACCTCCTTTGCGAGCAGCACCATGTATATCGGCGAATTTGCCCGGCTGGCGGGCACCACTCCCAAGGCAGTCCGCCTCTACGAGCAGCTCGGGCTGCTGCCCGAGCCCAGGCGGCACGGCAAGTATCGCGTCTACCGGGCCGAGGATCTGGAGTGGGTCGGCTTTATCCGCGAGGCCCAGCGGCTTGGCTGCAAGCTCGGGGAGCTGGTTCCCCTGCTCGCGGGCGTCACCAGCCTCGATCACTTCCCTTGGCAGAAGGTGGAGCAGCTTATCGCGGACAAGCTGGCGCAGATCGAGGCGGAGGTCGCCCGGCTGCAACGCCAGCATCAGGGCTTGAGCCAGTGCGCCACGCTGCTGGCGCAGCACCCCTGCCGCTATGGCACCCCGGCGCGGCAATCCCCCGACGGGCGGGATCATCCCGCCGCCGCGGATCGGGGACAAAAGGTGGCTTGACTCTGCCCCATGGGACAAGGGGTGTAATGGGGGCTCACTTCAAGGAGCCATACCATGACCCCCAACCTGCTTGTTCTCAACGGCAACCCCAAACCCGACAGCCTCTGCCACGCCCTCGCCCGAGAGTATGCCCGCAGTGCCGAGCAAGGGGGCGCGCGCGTCACCCTGCATCACGTGGGAGAGCTCGCCTTCGCGCCGGATCTTCACCATGGCTATGACGAGGCGCAACCCCTCGAACCGGATCTGCAGGCGGTGCAACAGAGCCTGAAGCAGGCCCACCATCTGGTGATCGTCGCCCCCCTCTGGTGGGGCCACCTGCCTGCCCGGCTCAAGGGGCTGCTGGATCGTACCCTGCTGCCGGGTTTCGCCTTTCGCTACCAGCCGGGGAAGGCGTACCCGGAGCAGTTGCTCGCCGGCAAGACGGCGCGCCTGCTGCTCACCATGGACAGCCCCCCCTGGTATTACCGCTGGTGGCAGGGTGCGCCCCTAGAGCGCACCCTGGACAAGCCGGTGCTGGGGCTGTGCGGCATCCGGCTGACCCACCGCCAGCATCTGGGGCCCGTCCACACCTCGGATGAGGGGGCCCGCCAGCGCTGGCTCAGCCAGGCCGGGGCCGCCGCCCGCCAAGATGTGCGGCGGCTGGGCAGGCGCCCCGCCTAATCCCTGCCATGGGCATGTTTTGCCCATTAAAAAGCCCCGCAGTTGCGGGGCTTTTGTCGTCGAGGCGGGGGTTATTTTGCCGCGATGGCGTCTGCCATGGGGCTCTGGAACTCCTGCTCGGCTTCTGCGAAGCGATCCTGCATGGCCTTGGAGGGGGCCTTGTCCAGCAGGCTGAACAGCACGATGGCCAGGGTGGCAAACAGGAAGCCCGGGATGATTTCGTACAGACCCAGCCAGCCGAACTGCTTCCAGATGATGACGGTCAGGGCACCGACCAGCATGCCCGCCAGGGCGCCGTTGCGGGTCATGCGCGACCAGAGCACGGAGAGCAGCACCACGGGACCGAAGGCGGCACCGAAGCCGGCCCAGGCGTAGCTTACCAGCCCCAGCACCCGGTTCTCCGGGTTCACGGCCACGGCGATGGCGATGAGGGATATGAGCAGCACCATGGCGCGGCCGACCCACACCAGCTCTTTCTGGGAGGCGTTCTTGCGCAGGAAGGGCTTGTAGAGATCCTCGGTGATGGCGCTGGAGCAGACCAGCAGCTGGCAACTGAGGGTACTCATCACCGCCGCCAGGATGGCGGAGAGCAGCACGCCGGCAATCCAGGGGTTGAACAGGATCTTGGAGAGCTCGATGAAGACGCGCTCCGGGTTGGTGGTCACGCCACCCGCCTGCTCGGTGAAGGTGGAGAAGTAGGAGAGGCCGAAGAAGCCGATGGCCACGGCGCCGCCCAGGCAGAGCACCATCCAGGTCATGCTGATGCGACGGGCGCTGGCCATGGAATGGTGGGAATCCGCCGCCATGAAGCGCGCCAGGATGTGGGGCTGGCCGAAGTAGCCCAGGCCCCAGGCCATCAGGGAGATGATGGCGATGAAGTCCAGGTTCTTGAACATGTCGAGGTTGCTGGCGTTCTGCGCCGCCACCTGCACCATGGCGGTGTCGATGCCGCCCACGGCGATGATGACGAACACCGGGGTGAGGATGAGGGCGAAGATCATCAGGGTGGCCTGCACGGTATCGGTCCAGCTCACCGCGAGGAAGCCGCCGAAGAAGGTGTAGGTGATGGTGGCTGCGGCGCCGACCCAGAGGGCGGTGTCATAGCTCATGCCGAAGGTGCTCTCGAACAGGCGGGCACCGGCCACCACGCCGGAGGCGCAGTAGATGGTGAAGAACAGCAGGATCACCAGGGCGGAGAGGATACGCAGCACCCGGCTCTTGTCTTCGAAGCGGTAGGTGAAGTAGTCCGGCAGGGTCAGGGCGTTGCGGTTCTTCTCGGTGTGAACCCGCAGCCGACCGGCCACCCAGCGCCAGTTGAAGTAGGCGCCGATGACGAGGCCGATGGCGATCCAGCTCTCGGAGATGCCGCCGATGAAGACGGCGCCGGGCAGGCCCATCAGGAGCCAGCCACTCATGTCGGAGGCGCCGGCGGAGAGGGCGGTCACCCAGCTCCCCATGCGGCGGCCGCCGAGAATGTAGTCGTCAAAGTTCTGGGTGGCGCGATAGGCGATAAAGCCGATCAATACCATCCCGAGGATGTACACCAGAAAGGTGATGAGCATGGGGGTGCTAGCTGTCATTCAAAACTCCGTTATGTGACGTCTATGTTCGTTCTTGCGACGAACTCTTCCTTAAAAAACCGGCCTAGAGTAATCAGCAGATCGCCTGATCACAACCACTTTTAACAAATAAAAAACACATGGAAAACGTTTAACACCTAACCAAGCAACCACTCAATTGCAATAAGGCCGGATTTTATCCCGATCTGCCAAGGGTTTACCCTGATGATCCCCTCCCCCGCGCCATAAAAAAGCCCCGACAGTGGCCGGGGCTCGGGATACCGACGGGCGGGATCAGCGGTTGATGGCGATGGGCATGCCGCTGCGCTGCTCCAGGGCTTGCTTGACCAGCTGGGAGTCGCTGTCCGCGTGGGCGATGAAGCGGGTCACGGCGGTGGACATGGGCAGCGGGGCCGGCAGGCTGGAGTTGAACTCCTCCTGGTTGCGGGAGAGGGGCTGGTGCACTTCCAGGTAGCGGCGGCCATCCGGCTCGACAGAGGCCTTGATGGGCTGGTTCACGAACTGGACGCGGGTACCGACCGGGACCTGCTTGAACAGGTACTCGATGTCGTCGTTGCGCAGACGCACGCAGCCGTGGCTCACCCGCAGGCCGATGCCGAACTGGGCGTTGGTGCCGTGGATGGCGTACATCTTGCCGATGTAGAGCGCGAACAGCCCCATGGGGTTGTCCGGACCGGCCGGCCAGACCGCAGGCAGGGTCTCGCCACGGGCGGCATACTCGGCGTGCATCTTCGCGGTCGGGGTCCAGGTCGGGCCCGCCTTCTTGCGCTGCACGCTGGTCACCCAGTCTTCCGGGGTGTCGGTGCCGAGCTGGCCGATGCCAATCGGCAGCACTTCCACCACCTTCTTGCCTTTGGGGTAGTAGTAGAGGCGCATCTCGGCGACGTTCAGCACGATGCCTTCACGGGGGGCATCCGGCAGGATCAGCTGATGGGGCACGACCAGCTTCTCGCCCGCCTGCAGCAGCAGGGGGTCCGCCTTGGGGTTGGCTTCCAGCATGTTGGTCAAGCCGAGCTGGAATCTGGCCGCTGCCGCTTCCAGGGGTTGGCCCGCCTCTTCCGGGGACACCACGTAGTCCAGGTTCTCCCCCACCAGGCGGCTGTTGGCTGCGGGCAGGGCATATTCGATGGCGAGGGCGGGCATGGCGGCCAGGATCAGGGAGCAGCACAGTGCGGCCGCCGTGTTGTGGAGGAGCTTCATAACTTTCCTGTGATAAAGGGGGTGGTTCAGCACTCTGGCCAGCGCGGAGGCGACGAGCGCGCCCGGGGCGAAGAGAAGGCCGCCATTTTTCTCCTCTGCCATGCAAATTTCAACCGCCACGTGCTGACGGGTCGGTGATTAAATACGGTGCCGCGCTGCGCCACGGCACCTTGTCATAAGCGGGATCAGCCGTTTTTCCAACTGTGCATATCATAACCGGTTGGCGACTGATGCAAACGCAGATGGAATTGCTCAATTATCGCAAATATGTGGTCGAAAATATCAGCCTGTATCCCTTCATACTCGGCCCAGGCGGTGGTCGCCGTGAAGCAGTAGATCTCCAGCGGCAGGCCGTCCGTGGTCGGTGCCAACTGGCGCACCATCAGGGTCATGTCCTTGCGAATGCCCGCATGGGCCCGCAGGTAGGCGTCCAGATAGGCGCGCAGGGTGCCGAGGTTGGTGAGGTGGCGACCATTGATGGGGCAGCTGATGGCATCGCTGAGCTGCTGGTTGTAGCTGCTGAGCTCCTGCTCCTTGCGGCTGAGGTAGGGTGCCAGCAACCTGGCCTGCTTGAGCTGCAACTGCTCCTGCGAGGTGAGGAAGCGCACGCTGGTCATGTCGATGTTGACGCTGCGCTTGATGCGGCGCCCGCCGGATTCGGTCATCCCCTGCCAGTTCTTGAAGGAGTCGGAGATGAGGGCATAGGTGGGGATGGTGGTGATGGTCTTGTCCCAGTTCGACACCTTGACCGTGGTGAGGCCGATGTCGGTCACCTCGCCGTCCGCCCCGTACTTGTCCATCTGCAGCCAGTCACCGACGCTCAGCATGCGGTTGGCGGAGAGCTGGATACCCGCCACCAGGCCGAGGATGGGGTCCTTGAACACCAGCATCAGGACTGCGGTCATGGCCCCCAGGCCGCTGAACAGGAAGAGGGGCGACTTGCCGAGCAGCAGGGCGATCATCAGGATGCCCACCAGGATGCTGGCCACCAGTTTCACCCCCTGGAAGATGCCGCGCAGGGGCAGATCCCGCCCAAGCCGGGTATGACGGCTCAGGGAGAGCAGGCAGTCGAGCAGGGCGAACAGGGCCAGCAGCAGGAACAGCAGGATCCAGAGCTGGGCCAGCAACTCGATAAGCGCCAGGCTCTCGGACGCTTTGGGCAGCCAGATCTCCGCCTGACCGAGCAGTACGGCGCCCTGGAACACGAAGGCGAGCCGGTAGAAGAGGCGTTGCTGCAACTGGGGCGGCAGCCACATCTGCTTGGTCTTGCCAAGCAGCCCCACCAGGCGCACCAGCAGGATGCGGTGCAGCACCAGGTGCAGCACCATGGCGGTCAGCACGATGAACCCCAGGGCGATCACCAGGGCCATCATGGGGGTCACATCGACCCCCAGGCCTGACAACCAGTTGAAAAACATCTCTTTCATCGTTACCTCCGCAATATCACACAGCGGTCAGGGTACGCATCTGGTCCCCCATGTCAAATGACAGGCCGATCACTATTGCCGAAACGACAACGCCCGGCAGGGGCCGGGCGTTGTCATCACCAGAGGGTGCCTTAGCCGACCAGGCTCAGGGCATCACGGGCGATCACCAGCTCTTCGTTGGTGGGCATCACCAGGGCCAGACGGCTGCCTTCGACGGTGATGGGGCCTTCACCGCCCAGCACGGCTGCGTTGTTGGCCTCCTTGTCGATCTTGAAGCCGAGCAGGGCCAGTCGGGCCAGCACCATCTCGCGCACCATGGCGGCGTTCTCGCCGATGCCACCGGTGAACACCAGGGCGTCCAGGCGACCATCCATGGCGGCAGCATAGGCACCGACGTACTTGGCAACGCGATAGGTGAAGACATCCAGTGCACGCTTGGCACCGGCGTCGGTGGCGTAGTTGCCGGTGACGTAGCGGCAGTCGCTGCTCTCCTCGGTCATGCCCAGCAGGCCGGATTCGCGGGTCAGCACCTGGTTGATCTTGTCCACGCTGTAACCCAGGTTGTCGTGCATGAAGAAGACGATGGCAGGGTCGATGTCACCGGAGCGGGTGCCCATCGCCAGCCCTTCCAGCGGGGTCAGCCCCATGGAGGTGTCGACGGACTCGCCGTTCTTGATGGCGCAGACGGAGGCACCGTTACCCAGGTGGCAATTGATGATGTTGAGCTCATGGAGCGGTTTGCCCAGCGCCTTGGCGGTCTCTTCGGCGATGAAGCGGTGGGAGGTGCCGTGGGCGCCGTAACGACGGATGCCGTTCTCGCGATAGAGCTTGTAGGGCAGCGCGTAGAGGTAGGCTTCCTCTGGCAGGGTCTGGTGGAAGGCGGTGTCGAACACGGCCACGTTCTTGTCGGCCAGGGCCGGGAACACCTTGAGGGCGGCACGGATGCCGATGAGGTGCGCCGGGTTGTGCAGGGGGGCAAACGGAATGGCGGCTTCGATGCCGGCGATCACGCCGTCATCGATGCGCACGGAGCGGGAGAACTGCTCGCCGCCGTGCACGATGCGATGGCCGATGGCGACCAGCTGATCGGCCAGGGCGGGATCCTGGGGCAGGATGTGGCCCACGATGTGGTCGAGGGCTTCCTGGTGCGCGGCACCGGCGCCCAGCATGGCGTCGCCCTTGACCCCGTGGAGTTTCCATTTGATACGTGCGTCATCCAGATTGAAGCATTCGGCCAGGCCGGACAGCATGTCCTCGCCCGTTTCAGCGTCCATTACGGCAAATTTCAGGGAAGAGCTACCGCAGTTAAGGATCAATACCAACTTGCTCATGTTCTACATCTTCCTGTGCTTCGGCTTTACGCCGACAGTGTCGTGTCATCCAGCGATGGATGGGATTCCCCTGCCGGGGGCTTATGGTCGCAGGAGGGTGCGTCCAATTTTTCAAATCGTTGGGCGCAGACCGTTCGTCTGGCGCGCGCGTCGAATCAGCGATTCGCAACGGGCCTCTGTTGGCCCAATCACTCGGGACTCCAGGCCCCGGTTGCCACTCAGGCGCCGGTCAGCAGCGACTGGTGAACCTTGACGACCAGCTTCTTGACCGAACCTGGGGTCGTCAGGGTACAGAGGGGGCGATGCAGTTCTCCCGGCCAGAAGATGGCGAAGTCGCCGGGCTGCAACGCCAGATAACTGGTCTGCTCGTCATCGACGAACCAGAGATCGGGGTGAGGATGGTCGGCACCGTCCCGGCTGTAGGCGTGAGGGCCCACGCCGATCCACTCCTCGCCGCGCAGCAGCAGCTGGATGTCCAGATACTGCTCATGAAACTCGCCCCGGCGATCCGCCACCGGCTCTGTCAGATCCTCGCTCACCAGGCAGAACAGCGTGAGGCCGTCGACCTCCTGCTTGCCGAGGGGAGCGTGCAACCAGCGTTCGACGCTTTGCACCACCTCGGCCACGATACGGTTCAGGGGGGCGGGCAAGGGGGTGCGTTGCAAGGTATCCAGACTGCCGGTGATCATGAGGTTCGCATCCTTAGGTATATCTGTGGTCTATCTTTGTGCACCAATGAAAAAGGACCATTGAAGGTCCTTTTATCGTCTCGTCTGCCATCCGTGCAGACGGGGGCGCTGTCGCTTCCAAGCCGATGGCGCCGAGTCACTGTTGCATACTCGTCCGCCCCTGCCAAGAGATACTCGCCCATTTACCTGATGATCGTACCAGTTGAAACAATATTATTCACTACCCAATCTCCCCCGACTTTGACCAGACGCAAAAACGGGAGCATCTGCTCCCGTTTTTTTTCCATCACCCGCTCAAAAGCGGTGCCATTCAAACCTTTCCGGCGTTTTCCACCGGCTTGGCGTACATGGCGCGCCAGATGGCCTTGTGCTCTTGTGGCACCTCGGACTGGCGAGTCAGGAAGGCGCTCTGCTCTATGGTGCTGGCCTTGCCGGGCACATCCGCCGCGAGGTAGTTGCCCGGGAAGAGGCGATAGCTGCTCCAGATCGCCTTGTCGATGAGCGCCGCCAGCTCGTCCGGATCGCTGAAGCCCTCGGTGATGGGGGCGCCGAAGGAGACGTGTACCCGCCCCTTCTGGCCGACGATGCCCGCGACGATACTCTCGATGTCCTCGAACTCGCCCTTCTCGTAGCTGCCGTTGACCGACTTCTCGTAGAGCTCGCGCGCCTTGGCCTTGTCGGTGGGATCCAGCTCGTAGCTGATGCTCACCGGCACGATGTTGAGGCTGCGCATGTAGTCGACGAACTCGATCTTCTGCTTCTTGCCGTCCACGTAGAACATCTTGAGGATGGCCGGATCCGTCTTGTCATCCCCGTCCTTGGCGCGCCCCTCCTTCTGGGCGATCCAGATGGAGTGCCCCTCGTGCACCGACTGGCCGATGTAGGCCGACAGCTCCCCGAGGGCCTTCATCATCTCCCGCGGTCCCTTGGCGGAGCGCTTGACGATGAAGCTCTTGTTGAGCTTCATCAGCTCGGTGGCGCAGGGCTTGCGCAGCAGGTTGTCGCCGATGGCGATGCGCACGGTATCGAAACCATGGGTGTGCAGCCCCCAGTTGACGAACGCCGGATCCATGGCGATGTCCCTGTGGTTGGAGACGAACAGGTAGCCCTGCTCCTTCTTGAGGTGTTCGAGCCCGGAGAAGCTCACTCCCTGGGTGGAGGTGGCGATCATCCGGGTCATGTAGCGGGTTACCCCCATCTGTACCTGATGGATGGTGCTGACCTTGGCCCACTTGTGGCGCAGGAACTGGCGGATCAGCGGGCGAATGGCCCAACCCAGCCAGCTCATCAGGGAACCGAAGCGGTATTTGGCGATGGCGCCGATAAACTCGTCATCCTGGATCAGCCGCTCGATGGCAGCCGGTACTTCTTCATCGCGATAGGGGCGAATGTCCGCGAATCTATCTACTTCTGTCACAATGTCTGCCTTGCATGTATGGAGTCGCGGCCTGCGTCTGCCGGCCGGGAAAATTCAGGGCGCAATTTTACACGCTTTTATCCCCAGGGGTATGAGAGGTGTACAGATAGTGCGATCTTGCAGTGAAAAAGCGATGGCGGTCACCCGCCAGCCCCCCTTTCGACAACGGCTCTGCTAGCCAGCGGGATTGATGAGCGCGGTGAGGACGTGGTCCTCCCAGCGGCCGTTGATCATCAGATAGTCCCGAGCGTAACCCTCCTGCTCGAACCCCAGCCGTTCGAGGAGCGCGCCGCTTCGCAGGTTCGCGGGCATGTAGCTGGCCATGATGCGATGCAGGCCCCGCTCCCGGAACAGGTGATCGATGCCAGCGGCCACCACCTCCTGCATCAGGCCCTGCCCCTCGTGCTCCTTGTCGATGGCATAGCCCAGGTGGCACGCCTTGAACATGCCCATCACAATGTTCGTGAAATTGCAGGTGGCGAGCACCCGCTCCCCCCTGGGATCGAGCGCCACCAGTTGCACGGCACTGCCCTCGAAATAGTGGCCGTAACCGTCGCGCAAGCGGGTCTGCCAGTGGGCCAGGGTGTAGAAGCTCTCCTCCCGCCTGGGCTCCCAGGGGGCCAGGTGGGCGCGATTGCGCAGATAGAAATCCACCATCAGGCAGGCCCGCTCCGGGGTCAGCACGGTCAGCCGGGTACGGGGGGTGGCAATGTGGGGCAGCGTCGTCATCTCGCCCTCAGGAGGTTGGAAGCGGACAGAAGGGTCATCAGAGATCCCTCAGCCTCAGCCACTCGTCCCGCAGCAGGCCGTAGTGCACATGATCCACCACCCTGTCCGCCAGCCGCTCCGCCCGCCGGGTGACTCCCTCCTGGGTCATTCCCAGCCGCTCGCACACGGCTCGGCTCGCCTCGTTCTCGAGGGCGGCGCTGATCTCCACCTTCTCCATCCCCATCTCCTCGAAGGCGTGATGGATCAGGGCCTGGCAGGCCCGGGTGATGATGCCGTGCCCCTGCCAGCGCTCCGCCAGCCAGTAGCCGATGGTCACCTTGCCGAGCTCGTGATCGATCTGGTTGTAACCGATGACGCCGACCACCTCCCCCTGATACTCGATGGCCGTGGTCAGCCCCTCCCCCCGGGCAAACTTCTCGATGGCGTGGCGAATGAAGGTGGCGCTGTCGGCGGGCTGCTGGATGTGGGGCACCCAGGGCAGCCACTGGGAGAGGTAGTCGCGGTTGCGCTGGCAGAGGCGAAACAGCTCGCTGGCCATGTCGGGTTGCAGGAACAGGAGCGCCAGCTCGTCATCCAGTTGCCATGAAAACATCGCCACTCCTCCCCGGTTCCGCTCCGGCCATCTGCCGGCATGGGAGCCAATGTAGTCAATCAATCCCTTGTTTGCCAAGGACTTTTCAACCGACTTCCCCGCTGGCAACCCCCATATGGCGATCCCCATGCGGGCACCTTGCCCCCCAGGTCATCAATCACCCCTCACAGCGGTTCAACATGCTGCCATTACCAGCATTTATGGATGATTGACGCTGTAAAAGTGAATCGTGCTACCTGTTTTCGCTGCCCTGTGACAAATGACAGGCCGTTATTTTTCCCCTTCCCACTAGTGTAAGAGCGCCGGGCAACGGACCCGGCGTGTAATCTTCATCGACTAAGGAAAGACGAGATGAACAAAGTCTATTTGGCCGTCATGCTGGCCTGCTGGGGAAGCGCCGCCATGGCGGCAGAACAGGTGGAAGTGAACCAGGTCTCCGACCTGACCGGTGCGGTGAGCGGCGCCGCCAAGATTGGCGCCCTTGGCGCCGGGGATGGCGAGTTTCGCAAGGTGCGAGCGGTGACGCTGCCCAATGGCCAGCAGCGGATACGCTATGAGCAGACCTGGCAGGGGATTCCAGTGTGGGGCCAGGTCCTGGTGGCCGATCAGGCGCTGGGGGGCCAGGTCAATCAGGTGTCCGGCACCATGCTGCGCAAGATCGATGCCGACCTGACGGGCCCGGCCGTTGCCCTCTCCGCCAGCGACGCCGCACGCCAGGCTCGCAGCGGTGCCAAGGGGAGCAACGAACAGGTCAAGCTGTTCGTGATGCAGGATGAGACCGGCCAGGCCAGACTGGTCTATCTGGTCTCCTGGCTCGCCGCCAGCAAGGAACCGAGCCGCCCCTTCGTGATGATCGACGCCCAGACCGGCAGCGAGCTCAAACGCTGGGAGGGGATCAACCACAAGGACGCCACCGGCCCGGGGGGCAACGTCAAGACCGGCAAGTATTTCTACGGCGCCGACTTTGGCCCCCTCCAGGTGGATGACAACTGCCGCATGACGGGGACCAATGTGGACACCCTCAACATGAATCACGGCACCACGGGGGGCACCATCCACCAGTTCACCTGCCCGGAGAACACGGTCAAGGAGATCAACGGTGCCTACTCCCCTCTCAACGATGCCCACTACTTCGGCAACGTGGTGTTCGACATGTACCGCAACTGGTACAACACGGCGCCGCTCAGCTTCAAGCTCAAGATGCGGGTGCACTACAGCCGCAACTACGAGAACGCCTTCTGGGACGGCAGCCAGATGACCTTCGGCGACGGGGCCACCACCTTCTATCCGCTGGTGAGCCTGGATGTGGCGGCCCACGAGGTGAGCCATGGCTTCACCGAGCAGAACTCAGGACTGGTCTACTCCGGTCAGTCCGGCGGCATCAACGAGGCCTTCTCCGACATGGCGGGGGAAGCGGCCGAATACTACATGAAGGGCAGCAACGACTGGCTGGTAGGGGCCCAGATCTTCAAGGGCAACGGCTCCTTGCGCTACTTCGAGGACCCGGCCCGGGACGGCAAGTCCATCGGCCACGCCAGCGATTACTATGACGGCATCGACGTGCACCACAGCTCCGGGGTCTACAACCGCGCCTTCTACCTGCTGGCCAACACCAGCGGCTGGCAAACCCGCAAGGCGTTCGAGGTGTTCGTGCTGGCCAACCGCCTCTACTGGGGCCCCAACACCACCTTCGATCAGGGGGCGTGCGGGGTAACCAAGGCCGCCACGGATCTCGGCTACAGCGTGATCGACGTGGCAGCCGCCTTCACCGCCGTCGGGGTCAATGCCACCTGTGGCGGCACCACGCCCCAACCGGGCAGCGTGCTGCAAAACGGGGTACCGGTGAGCAATCTCACCGCCGCCAAGGGGGGCAAGCTGAACTTCACCGTCGAGGTGCCCGCCGGCAGAAGCCAGCTGGTGGTGACCAGCAGCGGCGGCAGCGGGGATGCGGATCTCTACGTGAAGTTCGGCAGCGCGCCGACCGCCAGCAGCTATGACTGCCGCCCCTACAAGAGCGGCAATGCCGAAACCTGTACCCTGAACGCCCCCAAGGCGGGGACCTGGCACGTGCAGCTGAGCGGGTTCAGCGCCTTCTCCGGCGTCACCCTCAAGGCCAGTTACTGAGTCTGAGCGGGCATCAAGGGGAATAAGCGAAGAGCGCCGGCCTGGTCCGGCGCTTTTTTATGTCCGCTTGCCCGACCAGCGCCGGGCAAGGGTACGGGCCGCCTCCAGCACCCGCTCCTTGGCGGGATTGGGGCGCTTGCCGCTGCGCCAGGCCATCATCACGTCCCAGTGATCCGGTGGCAGATCCACCACGTCCAGCTTCACCAGGCGACCGAACTCCAGATCCCGGGTGATGGCGAGCGCCGGCATCAGGGTGATGAAGCCGTGCTCCAGCGCCAGCTCACGCGCCGCACTTGCTGGCTGGATGGCGTGCAGCGGGCTCGCCACCTGGCGCAGCAGACGCAACTGCAGGATCAGCTCGTCGCAGCCCGTCCCCCACTGCTGGGGCGCCAGCCGCTCGTTGGCAATGTCCTGCAGGGTCAGCCCCTGCCGCCCGGCCAGCGGGTGGGTGGCGCAGGCCACGGCGATGATCGGAGAACGGTAAAGCAGTTCGAGCTGGATGCCCGCGATGGCAGGGCACTTGAGAATGAAGCCCACGTCGGTCTCGCCGGTCAGCAACTCCTGCATGATGATGCCAGAGTGATCCGTGTTGCAGCGGATCTCGAAGGTCTCGTCCACCAGGGCCAGCAGCAGGGGGCCGAACACCGCCGTGGTCAGGGAGGGGAGGCAGGAGAGCCGGATCCGCGGCAATGCAGGCGCCCCCTGCATCGCCAGCCGCCCCCCTTCCAGTGCACTCAGGGCCGCAGTCGCGGCAGGCAGAAACTGCTCGCAGGCCGGGGTCGGGGTGGCCCCCCGACGATGGCGACGGAACAGGGACTGACCCAGCTCCTGCTCCAGCACGGCAATGCGCTGGCTCACCATGGGTTGTGACCAGCCGCGAATGGCGGCCACCTTGCTGAAGCTGCCACGGTTGGCCACATCCAGCAGCAGTTGCAAATCGTCGAGGGTCATAGCCATAACCAAATCCAATATGAAATATAGCCAGTTGTCGGCTACCACTATATCTGGAGCCCCACCAGAATAGCAGCATCAATCGTCATGAACCGGCTGAACGCCACCGAGCCAGGGAGTTGTCATCCCCCTTGGCTCTGTTTGGTGACGGCGCCGTTCGGGCAAGAAAGACAACAATATCAGCGAAGCAAACAGAGGTATCAGGGTCATGGTGGATCGGGCGAGGCGGTTGGGGCGGTGGTTCTTGGCATTGGATTCCCTGCTGGTGATCCTGGGCTTCTTCGTGGTGATGCCCATGATCAGCCTGCGCTTCGTCGACCAACTGGGCTGGGCCGCCGGTGTGGTCGGACTGGCACTGGGGCTGCGTCAGCTTACCCAGCAAGGGCTGGGGGTCTTTGGCGGCTCCCTCGCCGACAAGTTCGGGGCGCGCCCCCTCATCGTCTGCGGCATGCTGCTGCGGGCGCTGGGGTTTGCCAGCCTGGCCTATGCCCAGAGCGGATTGGAACTGATCCTCTCCTGCATCATCTCGGGGCTGGGTGGCTGCCTGTTCGATCCCCCCCGCGCCGCCCTGGTGATCAAGTTCACCCGGCCACGGGAGCGGGGTCGCTACATCTCCCTGCTGATGATGCTGGAGAGCGCCGGCGCCGTGGTGGGAGCCCTGCTCGGCAGCTGGCTGCTCAACTTCGATTTTGAATATGTCTGCCTGCTGGGTGCCGGCCTGTTCGTCTGCGCCGCCCTGTGCAACCTGCTGATCCTGCCCCCCTACAAGCTTTCGGTGCGCCCGACGCCGATCCGGGACGGCCTCGGCCAGGTGCTGGCGGACAAGGCCTTCTGCCGACTGGTGCTGATCTTAAGCGGCTACTACGCGCTCTGGGTGCAGGTCATGCTGATCTTCCCCATTCTGGTCAAACAGATGGCGGGCAGCACCACGGCGGTGGGCTGGATGTATACCCTGGAGACGGCCATCTCCCTGGCCCTGCTCTACCCCCTTGCCCGGTTCGGCGAGCGCCACTTCAAGCTGGAGAACCGCCTGATGGCGGGGGTGCTGCTGATGACCACGGGGATCGGGCTGGTGGCCTTTGCCACCACCTTGCCCGCCGTCTTCCTGCTGCTCGCCTGCTTCTATCTCGGCATCGTCATCGCCGAGCCGGCGCGGGAAACCCTGATGACCAAGCTGGCACAACCGGGGGCGCGGGGCAGCTACATGGGCTTCAGCAGACTGGGGCTGGCGCTCGGGGGCATGACGGGTTACGTGGGGGGCGGTGCCCTGCACGACTACGCCATGGCCCAGGGGCAACCCTGGTTGCCCTGGCTGGTGCTCGGCACCGTCGGTGTCACCACCTTGCTGCTGCTGGCCAACTGCTTCCAGCGCGGCTCCCGCCTGGCAGGGGTCAACGCCTGATCCTCTGGCAATCATCCCGTCTACCCCGGGCACCCTTCTCTTGAAGGGCGCCCTTTTTTACCTTCTCCTTGCATTGCCCTCCCCCTCGTCTGCGCCCATCCGCCCGAAAATCCCCCATAAAAAAAGCGGCAGATTGCTCTGCCGCTTTTGTCCAGCCCGCTTGGCTGTTACTTGTTGATATCCAACATGTTGTTTTGCAACATGAAATCGATCACCTGGTTGGCCGTCGTCCCTGAACCGCCCGTCAGGGTGTCGAAGGTGTGGTTCATCAACACTATCTCCTGGGTCACCGGCGCCGCACTGCTCTCCTTGACCTGCAGATGCACCCCTTCGCTGTCCTGGAACACCGAGAGCAGGCTCTTCAGGGAGCTCTCGCTCTTGCTGCCATCGCTGTCGAGCAAGTCGCTCAGATCCAGTTTGTCCCCTTCCGACTTGCTGAAATCGACGATGTAGTCCTTGGCCACCTTACCAGCCTCGGTATCCCCTTTCAGCCAGGTGAAGGTATCGGCACCTGCATCCCCCATGAGGATGTCGTTGCCGGCCCCCCCGATCAGGATGTCGTTGCCCAGCCCGCCGCTCAATATGTCGTTGCCGGTACCGCCATAGAGGGTGTCGTTGCCACTGCCGCCATAGAGGCGATCGTTGCCGCTCTCCCCATAGAGGGTGTCGTTGCCGCTACCACCGAACAGGGTGTCGTTGCCGGCACCGCCGTACAGGAAGTCATCACCCCCCTGACCGAACAGGATGTCATTGCCATCACCGCCGAGGAGGGTGTCACCCTTGTCATTGGCCGACGACTGATCGAACTCGCTGGCGTGATCCGTGATGTAGGCGTGCACCTGGGCATCGGTCACCGACCCTGCCCCCAGCTTGCCGCTCACATACTGCTTGATGGCCGCATACCCTTCCCCGCTGATGCCGGTGAAGCGTACCGCGTCGCCAAACAGGATGTCGTCGCCGGCACCGCCATCCAGCCTGTCAACGCCGGGCAGGTTGCTGACCGGCGTCCCCAGGATGGCATTGGCCAGATCGGAGGCATTGACCCCTGTCTTGATAACACCATCAGAGTCGTAGGACTTGAGATCGTTATAGGAGATATTCGCTCCCAGTCCGATCGCCTCGACGGTCACTCCTTTTGCGGTCAACAGCTGGTAACCCAACAAGGCGTCGGCCCGAACCTCATCGGTGCTGTTTCGCCCATCCCCGCCCAGCAGCTGGATCTGGTTCTGGCCGTTGCTGCCCTTGACGATAACTCCCACCGTGGTCCTCGACCAACCACCCCATACTTGAGTCCACTTGATCACTTCCCCTTTACTGTTGACCACTTCGAGACCGCTATAGGCCACGGTATTGCCGAGCACATAATTGTTGAGGTTCAAAGAAGTAGCGCTGAGATAGTCGTCATTGGCAAAAGCCCTGTCGATGATCTTCACATCACTGAGCCTAGTGGTGGTGCCGAGATCATAGAAGGTCGGCTCGCCATCGGTGATGAAGTAGGCCAGGTTCTTCGCATCCACATTGCTTGTCGCCGTGCTTGCGGCAAACCAGTCCGCCGCCTTGCTGAATGCGGCCTCATAGTTGGTGCCACCGTCGGCGGACATCCCCTTGAGGGCATCAAGCAAGGTCTTTAATGCCCCGCTATCGGTCAGATTGACGCTGACACTGCCATGGGTCGTGGTATCGAAATCCACAAGGAAGATATTGACGGTACCCGCATTGTCAGTGCCCGCACTGGTCTTGAGGCTGGTAAAGACCTTCTCCAGTTGTGTGCGGATCGTCTCTATTGCGTCGTCACCGATACTACCGGAACTATCAACGATGAAGGCAATGTTGTAGTTCTGACCCGGCAGCACAACGCTGCCATCCAGATCCCCCACAACGATATTGTGCTCACTGCCATAGGTCTGGTCCTGGTTGCCCGGCTCCCCTTCGGTGGCATTGAAGTAGCTCAGACGGATACTGTCTTCGTCGCTGGCGGTGTTTGACGACTCCGAATACAACTCGCGTGTGATCGCCTCCACCTTGAGATCCACCCGACCGGCGCTGCTGCCCGGCACTCGCAGCGTCAGTCCGCTCAACTTCACATCCAGCGCGATCTCACTCCACAGACCGCTGTTGACGGTGAGAGTAAGCTTGCCATCAACCCCGACGGTGCCCAGCAACTGGCTGCCCTTGTAGAGCTCGGAGCCTTTGGGCATCCCGCTTAGTACCAGGCTGTCGAGCACTTCGCTGCCATCCCGATCGCTCAGGGAGGCGCTCACCTCCAGCGGGTAGTCGACCACCACCGGCTGCACCAGGGTCAGCACGCCCGTATCCTGATTGATCTGGTAGACACCGTCGGCGAACTGGACATACTCCACGTCGTGCAGCGCCTTGGTGATGCCGACCCCCTTCTCCGTGACGGAGAAGTTGAACCAGCGATCATTGATCGAGTATCCGCTGCCCTTCGTGATGGCGTAGTCGGCACGGTTGCCGGACAGTACAGCGATATCTTTATCACCAGCACCGCCATAGAGAGTATCGCCACCCAACCCAGCGACCAGAATGTCGTTTCCAACGCCGCCGTCGAGGGTATCGCCCGACACTGAGTTGCCACCGACCAGCACGTCATTGCCGTTGCCACCGACGAAGTGGTCTCCGCCCCCCTTCTGGCTCACGATGTAGTCGTTGCCATCACCACCCACCACGGTTTCCTTACTAGAAGTGCTATCGGTCAGAGTGTTGGTGATCCCGAGGGCCCCCTTGTCGAAGCTGCCGGACTGGAACTGGCCCGTGGTGATCCCCGCGCTCGGGAAACTCAGGTTGTAAAGGGGAATACCGTTGCCCACCAGACTCAGGTTGACGGTCGGCTTGTCGGCCACCGCCGCCACGTCGATCACCAGCTTGCTGCCGTTGCTGAGGTTGGCACCGTCGCTTATCTGATAGCCGATGCTGGCATAATCGCCCTTCATGTTGCCGACCACGGCGCCGTTGCCGTTGGCGGCATGGGTGCTCGATTCGTTCAGACCTGGCACGAAGCGCAGATGGCCTGCGTTCACCTCGGTATAGGAGATGAGGGATCCGGTTTGCACCGCAACCCACTGCCCAGCCGCATTGAGGTATTCGAGGGTACCGTTCAGCGGCAGGGTGTTGATCTGCACCCCGAGATCGGTCGCGTCCTGATCGTCGCTGGCACCGAACTGGGCCCAGGTCAGGACCTGGGGCTGATCTTCGGCACCGGCGCTGTGGCCGCCGGCCGCCGTCGGCGCCCGATCGTTGTCCACTATGGTACCGGTCCCGCTCTGACCACCGATGGTCACCGAGAGGGTCTCGTTCGTCTCGACCAGACGATCGTTCACCGTCGGGATGGTCACCGTGAAGTCTGTCACGCCCGCCGGTACCGTGATCTTGCCGGTGGTGCTGTTGTAGGTCACGCCGTTGCTGAACTGGGCATTGCCCCAGTCCTGGTTGGAGGCGGGGTTGTTGCCCGATCCGCGAATGGCGAAATCGTATTCGGTCGCTTCCTGGGTCGCATCGGACAAGGTGACCTTGTGCAACAGGTTGCCCCCTTCAGTCACGCTCTCGCTGGAGACACCCTGAACCAGCGGCGTGAAGAGAGGCTTGGTGGCGAAGGAGCCAGTGCTGGCGTCACCGTCACCATCCACCACCCGGATCTGGAAGTCGATGTCACCATCACCCAGGGGTTTGGACATGCGCTGGTACTGGAAGAACTCCCACTTGCCGGTGGCCGGCGTGAACTCCAGCTTGAAGACGAGGTTGCCGCCCGCATCCTTCCCGAGCAGGGTATTGGCCCCGCTGGCGGTGATGGCGATGGCTGAGCCGGAAGCCGTCCGCAGACCATTCTCGAAGGTCGCCGGGTCCAGCACCAGCCCGATGGAGCCCTTGCCGTCCGCCCCCCACTGCGGGGTCACGGTGCCGGAACCATAGGCGATGGCCTGCGCCGTGTTGGCACCGAGGAACTCGATGCTCTGTACGGTGAAGTCGCTGTTGTCGGAGGTATTGGTGTTGCCGTTGTTGGTCGCCTTGATCACCATGGTATCGAAGCCACCCTGCTGCACCTGGAAGTTCTGGTTGAACTCCCCACCCGATGCGTTGGAGTTGAATACCAGGGTGCTGATCAGCACACCACCGCGATAGAACTCCACGACCCCGCTCTCCAGCTCGCCGCCAAACATCTTGCTGAACTTGATGTTGGCGCCGTAGGCAACCTTGCCCGCATCCAGCCTGACGATCAACTGCTCGGAGGCGGACGATCCGTCGGCAAAGTGACGGAAGTCAATCTCGTTGGCGAGGTTGTGGTAAGGCGCAGCACCGCTGGCCACCCCCAGCCCCGAGCTGGAGCCGTTGACATCCGCCGTTACCAGTGAGGAATCGGTTGCCGACTTGAAGCCCAGGGCGCTGATGGTAAAGCCCGCCATGTTCAGGGTGCTCTGGTTGCCACTGTACTTGGTCAGGTCGAAGAGCCCGGTCAGCACGTTCGGAATATCGGTCTTCACCACGGAAACGGCATCGCTGCTGCCGGCAATGGGGGAGTCGTCCTCGACGCTGACATCCAGCTTGCCCTTGGTGACGCCGCTGCCATCGGAGACCTCCACGTCCAGCTGGAACGACAACTTGTCTTCCGAGGTCGTATCCCCGTGGTCGAGGGGGCCCTTGAGGGTCACGTCATAGGTCCACTCTCCCTTGCCGCTGGCATTGGGTGCCGTCAGCTTGACCTCGACCACTGCCTTGTAATCGGCGCCGCCTATCACCCCCGTGTAGCCGACCAGCGTCTTGCTGCCCGCATCCCAGCTCCACTGGACCTTGGCCCCACCGGACGTCAGCCCGGCCGGTCCGTTCAGGCTGATGGTAAGCGTATCATGGCTGTCAACATCGCCGACCGTGATCTTGCCGCTGGCGGCCACTCTGTCGGTGGTATCGCTGCTGCCTGCCGTATCGGTAATGCCGCCAGCAAGCCCTTCTTCGGAGACCACGGCCCCCTTGTCGATACTCAGGGTAGGTGCATCGTCGGTGCCGTTGATGGTGATCGTCACCTGGTGGCTGCTGCCGTCCTTGCCGTACACGGTAAAGACTTCCACCTTGCTCTCGTCTTTGCCCAGGTACTGCAC
>NZ_JBFODJ010000067.1:8440-29909 GCF_040908265.1 Aeromonas sp. R5-1 | reverse complement strand
GCCCACTTCGCTAGGAAGCTGGCTCATCAGTTCGGCGTGGTCCGCCGTGCTGGTAGGGGCGCATTATAGGGAGCCGCGCCGTGATGACAAGGGCTTTTTCACCGAAAAGAACCGTTCGCTCAGATATACAGCAAAGCGGTTCTATTTCGTTCGCATCACCACCATTTCGGGCTGTCATTGGATTTAAATTGAACATTTGAAAAGCCACTTTATAATTGGCTTTTCAAATGTCCAATTAAGGTTTCATTCATGCACCAGATCCTGGATAGCCGCAAAGAGGAGAGAATCGTTCCTCTGTTCCGCCTCGGGTTTCGGCCTTTCTTCCTGTTCGGCGCCTTGTTCTCGGCTTTGGCGATGCTGGGCTGGCTGGGGCAACTCAACGGCTGGTTCGCTCTGCCCGGGATTAGCACCCCCATCTGGTGGCATGCACATGAAATGCTGTTCGGCTTTGGTGCCGCCATAGTGGCGGGTTTTCTGCTTACCGCCGTCCAGAACTGGACCGCTCACCCAGGTGTACGCGGTTGGCCGCTGGCACTGGTCGTGGGATTGTGGGCCATCCCGAGAGGCCTGCTCCCCTGGTTTGGAGAAAGCAATGTCACTCTGATGGTCATGGACCTGGCCTGGTTGCCCCTCTGTACGTGGTTTCTCGCCAGACCCATCATAGTGACGCGCCAGTGGCGCAATCTCTTTTTTGTTCCCCTGCTTCTCGTTTTGACCCTGCTCAATACCGCTTGCTGGCGGTGGCATGCCGAATGGCCATTGGTGGAACATATCCTGCTTGCAACCGTGCTCCTCTTCACGACCCTGATTGCCGTCATGGGAGGACGTGTCATTCCCTTTTTTACCGCCAGAGCCACTGAGACGGAAAAAGCATTACCACTGCCGTGGCTGGAGCGCATTGCCCTCGCGTCTCTGTGGCTCATCCTGCTGCTCTGGTTAGTACTCCCGACCCAGTGGGTCATCGGAATTCAGATGTTCCCTCTATATATAGTGGCGGCAGGGGCTCACCTCTACAGGCAGCTGCGCTGGCGACCCGGCATCACGGTGGCCCAACCCCTGCTGTGGTCGCTTCACCTGGCCTACCTCTTTATCCCACTGGGGCTGACCGCCCTGGCGGCACGCACGGCTGGCTGGCCGATTGCCTTGTCACTGGCCAGCCATCTGTTCAGCGCGGGCAGCATGGGGGCCATGATCCTCGGGATGATAGCCCGTGTATCCCTCGGACACAGTGGCAGAGCCCTGCAGATAGGACGCAGGATCACGGCGGCATTTGCACTGGTCATCCTGTCCGCACTGTTGCGGGTCTTGCTCCCCCTCTTTTGGCCAGACCTCACCCTCACGGGATGGAACCTCAGCGGATGGAGCTGGGTTGCCGCCTACGGTCTCTTTGTCTGGGTCTATACCCCCATACTGACCAGTCCCAGAGCGGATGGCCGCCCCGGCTAGTCATCGCGTGACCATGGCCGGATAGTGGATCAGATTGTGGAAGATGGCGGGAGCGACCCCAAGATTGCGATAGCCATGGGGACGATCCGCTGCAAACCGGACGGCCTCACCCTGATCGAGGGAACGCCACGCCCCGTCCACCAGCACCTCCATCACACCGCTGATGACGATGACATGTTCGGTCACCCCGGGTTCATGGGGTTCTGACTCCCGCTGGTAGCCAGGTAGCAGGGTCAGTTCGAACAACTCGAAACCAAAGCGGGCCTCATAGGGGAAAAGCGGGGCAACCTGCATCCCCTCTCCCGCCGGCTGCTGTCGAATATCATCGGCAATACGGTATACCGTCTCTCCCTGCGCCGCTGGTGTCGGCTCAATGAAACTGGAGAAAGAGACCCGAAAACCGGTGGCAATCTTCCACAATGTTGCCACCGTCGGACTGGATTCACCTCGCTCGATCTGTCCCAGCATGGCCTTGCTCACCCCCGTTTCACGGGCGGCCATATCCAGGCTCCATCCTCTTTCAGTGCGCAGCCCTTTCAATCGCTGGGCCAGATAGCGACTCATCTCCTGCATCTGTTCTCCGATTTCTTTGAGCCATATTGTGCGCCATAACGCACAGCGTTATAGTCAAAACCACATTGTACGCAATAGCGCACAAGCTATCAGCATCCACAAGGAAGTTTCCCATGCCCCTAGCCCTCCCCCACATGGTCGCGGGACTCATCGCCGTATTGGTGGGTTACACGAGTTCTGTCGTCTTGATCATCCAGGCCGCCACGGCCGCCGGTGCCGATGCAGCCCAGGTCTCTTCCTGGTTATGGACACTGGGTATCGGCATGGGGGTCAGCTGCATCGGCCTCTCCCTCTATTACCGGATGCCTGTCTTGACGGCCTGGTCTACCCCGGGTGCCGCCCTGCTCATCACCAGCCTGGGGAACTTCAGTCTGGCGGAGGCCATCGGCGCCTTCATCATCTCTTCACTGCTGATCACCCTCTGCGGTATCAGCGGCTGGTTCGACAGGCTGATGCGTCACATTCCCGCCCCCCTGGCGGCCGCCATGCTGGCCGGAGTCTTGCTCAGGTTCGGGCTGGATCTCTTCAAGGTGGCACCGCAAGATCCTTTGCTGCTTGGCACCTTGCTACTGGCTTTCTTGCTGGGTCGCCACCTCTGGCCCCGCTACACCATGGTGCTGGTCCTGGCTGCCGGCATGCTGCTCTGCACCCTGAGGGGCGAGCTGCAACTCAACGAGGTTCACTGGCAACTTTCCACCCCGGTCTGGATCTCGCCAGCCTTTTCCATCGACGCCCTGCTCGGCATCGCACTCCCGCTCTTTCTCGTTACCATGACCTCGCAAAACATGCCGGGCATTGCCATCCTGCGCGCCCACGGCTATCAACCGGCCACTTCTTCCCTGATTGGCTGGACCGGATTCATCGGCGTGCTGCTGGCACCGTTTGGCGGCTATGCCTTCAACCTGGCCGCCATCACTGCCGCCATCTGCATGGGCAAGGAAGTGGATCACGATGTCACTCGACGCTGGCCTGCTGCCGTGTGGGCTGGATGTTTCTACCTGCTCACAGGCTGTTTCGGTGCCACCGTGGTTGCCCTGTTCAGCGCATTCCCTGCGGTGCTGGTCACCTGCGTGGCCGGGCTGGCGCTGCTCGGCACCATAGGCAGCAGCTTGCACAGCGCCTTGCAGCAGGACGAGGAGCGGGAAGCCGCGCTACTGACTTTCCTCGTGACTGCCTCGGGGATCACCCTGCTCGGGGTCGGGTCTGCCTGCTGGGGATTGCTGATCGGAGTGACATTGCATCAAGTCAACCGGCTCCGCGCCTGACCTGACCATCTGGGGAGACTCCAGTGAGACGCAGCACATAATCCTGAGAAGAGCGTTCACATATGAACCTTATTCCTTTCTAGTGACAAAACGGCGCAGATCCTTCCCGACAAGCGCCGTTGTCAGACTCAATACCGGAGAACGAAGATGAGGAATCAGGCTGCCATTTTGTTACTGGCACTGCTGGGCGCCACCACGACCCAGGCTGCCGACACCGATCGGGAGCTGGCACGCCAGCTCGCGCTGCAGCAGAAGAACCTGCTGCCACTCCTGAACAATCAGGAATACCAGAGTCCACTGCCCAACCTGCTGCAAAAGGCCAGCCCGCGCCTGAAGCGTCAGGCTCGGGATGCCAACCAGGCGGCCATCAGTCGGCAAGGGCTGGATGGTGAGGTCAGGGAACTGATGCAACTGCGGCTGGCCAATCCGGATCAGGCGGATGCACTGCAACAAGGGGTTGAGCCACTGGTTGCCTACATACCAAGTGGTGACGAAAAGAGCTGGAGCGCCATCGAGGCGTTCGACAGCGCTGGCAGCCCGATCTATCTCGATGTGAACCAGCCGCCGGCGCGACCGGTACTGGTGGTGGAGGCCGATCCGGTCAAAGCCAAGAATGCCGGCCTGAAGGTGATGCGAAAGGCGCTGGCTGCCGCCGACATGCAGGTGACGCCCCGTGCCACCAGCAACACCACGCCCCTCAAGACCAGCATTCTCAAGAAGATCAGGCTCAACGATGATCAGGAGCCCTGGCTGCTGGGCGCCGCCGAGGTCTATGCCGTCGTGGCCGGGGTCAACCCTGGCAGGGACGAGCCCGTGGTGGATATCGTCGACATGCCCTATCTCGACTACGACAACACCGACTACACCCCCAACCAGATCCTGGTCTATTGGGATCGCTACCGCTGGGGAGCCGTCGACGTGGTCATGATGGAGCAGGATGACAACGTCAATTACAAGGAGCTGAGCGCCCTCCTGATTGACGCACTCAAACTCGGCTTCACTGCGGGCGGCGTACCCGAGGCCCTGCCCTTCCTCGACCTCGGCGGTCGTATCGTCAAGGCACTCCCGGACTCCTGGATGACCAACAACGACGACTACCTCGACACCTTCTATACCCTGGAGCAGGACCAGAGCTATCACCAGTATCCCGGTGCCGCCGGCAATGCAGTCATCGATCTCGAGCCCAGGGAGATCCAGCCAACCCGGCCCTGACTGTCGCCCAAAACAAAAAGCCAATGAGAAGACTCATTGGCTTTTCTGTATCAGAGCCACGGATCAGGCCTGACCTTTCGGCCTCACGCCCAGTGTGTGACAGATGGCGTAGGTCAGCTCTGAGCGGTTCAGGGTATAGAAGTGGAAATCCTTCACCCCTTCCTGACTCAGCACACGCACCTGGTCGATGGCAATGCTGGCTCCCACCATGTTGCGCGTCATCTGATCGTTTTCCAGCCCTTCGAAACGCTGGTGCATCCAGCGCGGGATCTTCACGTTGGTGAAACCGGCAAACTTGGCCAGGGTCTGGTAGTTGGAGACCGGCAGTATCCCCGGCACGATCTCCGCATCGATACCGATGGCGGCGCAGCGATCCCGAAAACGCAGATAGGTCTCCACATCGAAGAAGAACTGGGTAATGGCCCGGTTGGCACCGGCATCTATCTTGCGCTTGAGGTTCAGCAGGTCGGATTGCGCACTGCGAGCCTCGGGGTGGCCTTCCGGATAGGCGGCGACCGAGATATCGAAATCGGCTTCGGATTTGAGCAGGGCGACCAGGTCGGTGGCATACATGTCAGGCTTGTCGAGACCGGGAGGCAAGTCTCCGCGCAGGGCCACGATGTGGCGAATACCGCTGTTCCAGTAGTCACGGGCAATGGTGCGCAGCTCGCCACGGCTGGCGTCGATACAGGTCAGGTGCGGGGCGGCGATGAGGCCGGTACGCTCCTTGATGTCCTTGATCACCTTGTGAGTGCGGTCCCGGGTGCCCGAATTGGCGCCATAGGTCACAGAGACGAATTTGGGCTCCAGCACCTGCAGGCGCTCGATGGACTGCCAGAGGGTGTTCTCCATCCCTTCGCTGTTGGGCGGGAAAAACTCGAAACTGACCGATATGTCGCCACCCAGATCCGCCAAACTCTGGTTGAGTGCCTCAACCTGACGCGCGCTGTGAAATCCCATCTGCTCTCTCCCTGTCCTGCAACCCATTCCTTCACGCCAAAACGGATGTTTGGACGTCTAAACGTCTTTCTATCTTTATGAGAAAACGGATCAAAGTCAATACCGATTTGTCAGCGACAAGGGGGATTGCCGATTTTTTTATTTTGCAATTCAACCTAAGTAATGAGCGACCCCATCCCAAAATGCTGTCAGGCACGCTATGATGCGGGCGGATCGTCCTGGACGTTCTGAATCTGCGTGTGATTGTTTGGCCGGGTTTCCCGGCCTTTTTTTAACTTCTTTCCCCGCCTGCCGATAAGCAATTCAAGCGTTTGCAGGAGCCCCATCATGGAAGATCACCCCGGTTTTGCCACCGATCTGCTGTTCGATCGCTATCAGGGCGAGGTGACGGATCATGATGCGTTCTGGACCGTGCGCACCCCGGGCTCTCCAGACTACTACTTCGGCAACTACCTGTTGCTACCCACCCCCCCAAGCGATCGTGACAAGGGCTGGCTCGAGGCCAGTTTCGACAGGCTGATTGGCTGGGATCCCCGTATCCGCCACCGTACCTTCCAGTGGCCCCTCGCCGCAGGCCAGAACAGCCGGGTCGCCGGGTTCGTGGCGGCGGGATACCAATACATGGAGTGCGTGGTACTGGCGCTGAGTGCAATGGAGTGGCAAGCCCCCACCGGCAGCGACCTGGCCCCGGCTCGCCCGTTCACCGCGACGGACTGGGATCAGTGGCTCGCCTTCGAGCTGGCAGAGCGGGATCCCGCCCATTCGGAGGAGCGCTATCTTCCCTATCTCTTGTCACGCCGCCAGCTCTATCAGGCCATGATCGATGACGGGCTCGGACAGTGGTGGGGGTTATGGCACCAGGATCAACTGGTTGCCAGCTGCGGACTCTTCTTCACCGGCACCCTGGGACGCTTTCAACTGGTGCGCACGCACGCAGAGTGGCGAAACCGGGGGCTCTGTCGTCTGTTGCTGAGCCAGGTCGCACGCCAGGGACTGGCACGGGCCAGTTCGCTCATCATAGTGGCAGACGAGCACTATCACGCCCAGCGGGTCTATCGCGCTCTGGGTTTCGTGCCGGTGGCCCGTATCGGCAGCCTGTGCCGCTGGCCACGGGAATGACAGGTCATCACGCAGATGCAAAACGGGAGGCCAAGGCCTCCCGTTCTTCATGGTGAACCATCAGGGTTGTGCCCCCTCCAGTTCACTGGCGAGCGCCTCCTCCACTTCGGCAGGAGGCGCTGGAGCGACGGCTCCGGACACCGGTACTGACGGAGGCTGGGTCACGCTTGCTCCGGAGGGCGCTTGTCCATCCGGCACCACAGGTGCAGCAGGCTCGGTCCCGATGGCACCCGACACGGGGACGGCAGGCACGCTCGCCTCACACTGACACTCCTGTCCCTTGCCCTGGTTGCCCTGATGGGGGGCATACCACCCTTTCAACCCCTGTTCCAGGCGATCGGCCGCCGCCTTGGGTGCCACGGTTCCCAGCAATACCTGCTGGCTCACCTCGGCCAGTTCATCCCCGAGCTTGGGAGTGCCGCGGGAGAGGATCTGGGTGGCAACCCGGATGGTGGAATCGCACTGATCCCGCCACTCCATCATCTCTCTGGCCGCCGGATTGGTGGCTTCAAAGAAGTGGTTGGAGAGCGAGAAGAAGCCGGGCAGCGAGTTGGTATAGAGCTCGGCAAACTGGGGAGTGGTCAGCCACTGCAGGAAGGTCATGGCGGCCTCCTTGTTCTTGCTGGCCGGATTCATCCCCATACCGATATCGGTGTGATCGGTGAAGAAACAGCCATCCCCCTGCTTTGCCACGGGCGGGCGCATGACACCGAAGTCCACCTTGCCGGTGAAGGGGGCGATCTCCCAGGATCCCGCCGCATAGAAGGCAGCCTTGCCCGAGGTGAAGAGCTCGTTGGTGGTGGCGTAGTCGCGGCTCTCGCCCCCCTCCCCCAGGTAGTCACGCCAGCGGGCCAGCTCCTCGAACACCTTGACGTATTGCGGGTTGTTGAAGCGCTCCTGGCCCCCGATCAGCGCCAATCGACCATCCTCCCCCTTCCAGTAGTTGGGGCCTATGTTCTGGAAACCGAGCTCGGAGGCAACCCAGCTCTCCGAGCCGCTCACGGCGAGGGGAACATAGCGACCATCCGCCTTCACCTTGTCCAAGGCTGCGAAGAATGCCTCGCGGGTCTGGGGTACCGTCAGCCCCAGCTCACTGAATATCTTCTTGTTGTAGAAGAAGCCGTGAATCACCGATGCCATGGGTACGCAGAAAGTCTGGGCGCCGCTGTCGGTCTGCCAGGGGGATTGGGCAAAGCTCGGGAAGTTCTCCATCCCCGCCATCTCGCTCAGCTCCACCAGATGGCCCGCCTTGAACAGGGCCAGGGAGTCGTCAAACGGGCGGCAGGTGATGAGATCCCCCGCCTTGCCCGCCTTGAGGCTGGCCCAGAGGGTCGGCATGTACTCGACGTTCTGCACCCCGTTGAATTTCACCTGAATACCCGGGTGGGCGGCCTCGAAAGCAGGAATGATCTTCTGTTCCCACAAGGCCTTGTCATCAATGCGCCAGCTCTCTATCACCAGCTCGCTGGCCATCAGCTGGCCACACAACAGGAGACTCAGGGCCCCGATCCACTTATTAGCCATAAGTCCTCCTACACCTTGAAATGGGCGATCAATTGCTGCTGCTTGGCGACCAGATCCGCCAGCACCTCACTGCTGCTGGCCGATTCCCGCGCCTCCCGCTCGGTCTCGTAAGCCACATCCGCAATGCCGGCGACATGACGGGCAACCCCCTGACTCACGGAGATCTGTTCCTGGGCGGCATGAGCCACCTGATCCGCCATCGCCTTGATGGCGCTCATCCGCTCGGCAATGGATTGCAGTGCTTCGTCCATCACCCGGGTCTGGGCCACGCAATCCTGGGTCTGCTCCTGGCTGCGTGCCATCACGGCCACCACGTGCTTGCTGGAACTTTGCAGGTTCTCGATCATGGCCTGGATCTCCTCGGTCGAGGTCTGGGTCCGGTTCGCCAGTGCCCGCACCTCGTCCGCCACCACCGCGAAGCCGCGACCGGCGTCCCCCGCCCGGGCCGCCTCGATGGCCGCGTTCAGCGCCAGCAGGTTGGTCTGCTCGGCGATGCTGCGGATCACGTCGAGGATGCTGCCGATGTTGTCGCTGAATTCCCCCAGCTTGTGGGTGATGCCGACCGCCTCTTCCATGGCACCCGCCAGTTGTTCGGTGATCTGGCGCGTAGTCGCCACCTGTTTGCGTCCGGCGCGGGCCTCTTCGTCCGCCAGGTCCACCTCACGCTTCGTGCCGTCAGTGGAGCGCGCCACCTCGGTCGCACTCACCTCCAGCTCGGTGATGGCGGCAGCCACCTGATCGGTCTGGCTCTTCTGATCCTGCACCCGTGACATGGCCCGCTCGCTTATCTCGGCGGCGCGGCTCGCCTCGTCCACCAGATGGCGCGAGCCGGCATTGATCTGGGCGAGCAGTTCGCCAGTCTTGTCTGCCAGGGTATTGATCGAGCGGGTCAGGCTGCCGAACTCGCAGCGGCTCTGGTAGTCGATGCGCCGGGTCATGTCACCCGTGGCCATGCGATCCAGCTCCCGATCGATGAGTTGCAGCGGACGCTGGATGCTGCGGGCCGTGGTGTAACCGATGAGGAGCGCGGCGGCCGCGGAGATGGCAGACACGATCAGGATCCAGGCGCTGGCGCTGCTGACGGCGTCATCCGCCCCGACCCGGCTCGCGCTGGCAATGCTGCCCGCCGATTTGGCCATCTCGTCCAGCAGCGCCAGGCTGTTGACCAGACTGGTGTCGAGCTGCTGGTTCAGGGACTGCAGCGAGGCCGCCAGTTGCTGGCCATTGCGCATGGTCGCCAGCAACCCTTTCGGGCCGAGGGCCAGCTCCTGCATCCGATCGAGGTTGACGATGAAACGCTGCCTCACGTCATCGGGCACCTGCACCCGTTCGAGCCGTTTGCGTGCCATCTCGATATCCTTGCCGAGCACCTTCTCCAATTCATTGAGATCGGTCTTGGCATCGGCCCGGCGGATGTTTTTCAGATCCCGGGCAATGCCGGAGGTGATGAGTTCGGCCTTGTTGCGCATGGAGCGTTTGCTCGCAGTCTGCTGCAACAACAGGTCGGCGGCCCACTGGTAGGTATCTTCCAGCCGGATGAACGCCAGCTCCAGTTCATGGCGCCGATCGAGTGCGGCCACCCACTGGCCGTGCTGGGTCAGCACCTGATCCGCCAACCCGTAGAACTCGCGGGTCGCCCCGTCGACCTGGCGGAACCGCTCGCTCGCCTCCGCCACCCCGTCAAACCGGGCCATCTCCTTGCTCTGGGCCAGGAAACGCTCCTGCTGCGCCTTGAACTGGCTGGCCAGTTGCGGCAACTGGGCCGCCTCCTCGCTGGTTCTGTAGGTGAGCACCCAGCGGTTGCTGTCCTGCAGTGCGCCCTTGAGCCCGGCGACCGCGATCACCAGGGGGGTGGCACGATCAGAAACCTGGGAGAGCCCCTCGTTGATCCCCCGGATCTTCAAGATACTGATGAAGCCGAGCAGAACCAGCAACAACAGCATCAGCACGAAGCCGGCGATGATCCGCTGCACAATAGATAAACCCATGGAGGCATCCTCACTCGTTGGGGAAAGGGGTGAATGCCGAGGTTATCGGCAGCGGGATGCAATGGAATAGCGGTTCGTGACGCGATGGCGGGCCAGATCACAGTTGGCGTGACATGGCAGGCAGAAAAGGGCCCGAACAGAGCCGGGCCAAAGAGACATGCTTGTTGTCATGGCCGTGCACCGGCCACGTTTGTCATCAGAAGCGGTAACCGACGCCGAACATGAAGGCCACCGGATCGATGGAGGTGTTGATGGTGCCCACGGCGGTATGCACATCGGTATCGATGTCGATGAGCCAGGCAGAGGCGTTGACGAACCAGCGGTCATTGATCGCCATGTCCAGGCCCACCTGACCCGCCATCCCCCAGGAGGAGTCCACGCTCACATCCGTCCCGGCCAGGGCACCGCGCCCTTCCTCGTCGAAGAAGGTGGTGTAGTTGATACCGGCACCCACATAGGGGCGCACCTTGCTGTTGGCATCACCGAAGTAGTACTGCGCCATCAGGGTCGGCGGCAGGTGTTTGACCTTGGCGACCTCACCCAGGCCGGCAGTCGACACCGAGTGGGAGAAGGGGGTCGCGGCCAGCAGCTCGACACCCCAGTTGTCCGTCAACATGTAGGAGAGGGTCAGGCCAAGCTGCATGTTGCTGTCGATCTCCAGCTCGCCCGTCCCCAGCACGTTGTCACTGCTGGTCTGGGGAGAGACGAACGCCAGGCCACCACGGACCAGGATGTCACCGGCCTGATGTGCCATGGCGACGGGGGAAGCAAAAGCGGCTGCGATTAACAGAGGAAGGATCTTTTTCATCACATTATTCCTTTTTTGTTTTCTTTCTATGTTGCAAGCCCGAAAACTATAAAAGGATGTGAATGGCCGGTTATTGATTTAGCTCAATAGTTATCAAGAAATAGATAGATGTACACGGCAGCTTTGATTGGACAATCAAACCGCAGATGAAAATAAAAAGTCATTCAAATACATGATGATGCCTTAAATTACCGCATCATCATGAAATGTAAAATACCAATTAAATACACCTTAAACACCTTCATATCACCTTTCAATTGTTGTTTAATTATGCCCCGGGGCGTATTTTATTAATGCGATGTAACCACGCTGTAATTTGAATTTTATGAAACCACAGACACGCAAAGACAAAATTCTCGGCATTCTTGCCGCCATCTGGGGGATAGGTTCCTTCCTCTTCATTCTGCTGGGTTTCCTGTTCGCCCTCGCCTTCCTGATGCTGACACACTGAGTCTGCCGGACGAGTCCCTCTTTTCTCCCTCTCATCCCTGGCCGGGCGCCAGACCGGCGCACCTCGCCCACCGGCCAACAAAAAAGGGGCCCTGGCCCCTTTTTCTCGAGTGACGCTTATTTCTCCAGTAGAGGAGCGAGGAAGCGCGCCGTGTGGGACTCCTTGCAACGGCTCATCTCCTCAGGCGTACCCGTCACCAGAATACGACCACCACCAGCGCCCCCTTCCGGGCCCAGATCGACGATCCAGTCCGCGGTTTTGATGACGTCCAGGTTGTGCTCGATGATGACGATGGTGTTGCCCCGATCCCGCAGCTGGTGCAGTACCTTGAGCAACTGCTGGATATCGTGGAAGTGCAACCCCGTGGTCGGCTCATCCAGAATATAGAGGGTCTGGCCGGTGTCCCGCTTGGAGAGCTCCCGCGCCAGCTTGACCCGCTGCGCCTCGCCGCCAGAGAGCGTGGTGGCGGACTGACCGAGCCGGATGTAGGAGAGGCCCACGTCCATCAGGGTCTGCAGCTTGCGCGCCACCGCCGGCACCGGATCGAAGAAGGCACGGGCATCTTCCACCGTCATCTCGAGGATTTCGTGGATGTTCTTGCCCTTGTACTTCACCTCCAGGGTCTCGCGATTGTAGCGCTTGCCCTTGCAGACGTCGCACGGCACGTAGACGTCCGGCAGGAAGTGCATCTCCACCTTGATGACCCCGTCCCCCTGGCACGCCTCGCAGCGTCCCCCCTTCACGTTGAAGGAGAAGCGGCCCGGCTGGTAGCCACGGGAACGCGCCTCCTGGGTGCCGGAGAGCAGCTCGCGGATCGGGGTGAACAGGCCGGTGTAGGTGGCCGGGTTGGAGCGCGGGGTGCGGCCGATGGGGCTCTGGTCGATATCCACCACCTTGTCCAGATGCTCCAGCCCCTCGACGCTGCGATAGGGAGCCGGGGTGGACTCGGTGGCCTTGTTCAGCTCGCGGTGGGCGATGCGGAACAGGGTGTCGTTGATCAGGGTCGACTTGCCGGAACCGGAGACGCCGGTGACGCAGGTCATCACTCCGATGGGCAGATCCAGGTTGACGTTGCGCAGGTTGTTGCCGCTCGCCCCTTTCAATTTCAGCCACTTGCCAGTGAGCGGGGTGCGCTCGGCCGGGATGGCGATCTGCTTGCGCCCGGAGAGGTAGTCACCGGTCAGGGACTCGGGGTTCGCGATGATCTCTTCCGGCGTCCCCTGGGCGACGATGGCACCGCCGTGCACGCCAGCCCCCGGGCCGATGTCGAGCACATGGTCGGCGAGGCGAATGGCATCCTCATCGTGCTCCACCACGATCACGGTGTTGCCGAGATCACGCAGGTGAGTCAGGGTCTTGAGCAGCCGCTCGTTGTCACGCTGATGCAGACCGATGGAGGGCTCGTCCAGCACGTACATGACCCCCACCAGGCCAGCCCCGATCTGGCTGGCCAGCCGGATCCGCTGCGCCTCGCCACCGGAGAGGGTCTCGGCGCTGCGCGACAGGCTCAGATAGTTGAGGCCGACGTTCACCAGGAAGCCGAGCCGCTCGACGATCTCCTTGAGGATCTTGTCCGCTATCTGGGCACGCTGACCGGACAGGTTCAACCCTTCGAAGAAGGCCAGGGCATCGCCGATGGACTGCTCGGCGATGGCGGGCAGGTTGCGATTGTCCACGAAGACGTGGCGGGCTTCTTCCCGCAGTCGGCTGCCACCGCAACTGGTACAGGACTTGTTGGCAATGTATTTGGCCAGCTCTTCCCGCACCGCGTTGGATTCGGTCTCCCGGTAGCGGCGCTCCATGTTGTGCAGGATCCCCTCGAACGGGTGCTTGCGCACCACCACGTCGCCGCGGTCATTCATGTAGCGGAACTCGATCTCGGTGCGCCCGGAGCCGCGCAGGATCACCTCCTGGGTCTTGAGCGGCAGATCCTCCCAGGGGGTCTCCAGGTCGAACTTGTAGTGATCGGCCAGGGATTTGAGCATCTGGAAGTAGTAGAAGCTGCGCTTGTCCCAACCACGGATGGCGCCGCCAGCCAGGCTCTGGCCTGGATCATGGATGAGCTTGGCGGGATCGAAATACTGCTGCACCCCGAGACCGTCACAGGTGGGGCAGGCCCCCGCCGGGTTGTTGAAGGAGAATATCCGGGGCTCCAGCTCCGACATGGAGTAACCGCACTCGGGGCAGGCGAAGTTGGCGGAGAAGGTCATGGGGGCAACCCCATCCTCCCCGTCCATCGGCACCACCAGCACGATGCCGCCGGAGAGAGTCAGCGCCGTTTCGAACGATTCGGCCAGGCGCAGGGCCAGGTCATCGCGCACCTTGAAGCGATCCACCACCACCTCGATGGTGTGCTTCTTGTGCAGCTCCAGGGCGGGAGGATCCGACAAATCGCACACCTCGCCGTCGATGCGGGCGCGGATGTAACCCTGGGCCGCCAGGTTCTCCAGCAGCTTGGTGTGCTCCCCCTTGCGGTTGCGCACCACGGGGGCCAGCAGCATCAGCTTGGCGCCTTCGGGCTGGGCCAGCACCTGATCCACCATCTGGCTGATGGTCTGGGCCGCGAGCGGAATGGCGTGGGTCGGGCAGCGTGGCTCCCCGACCCGGGCGAACAGCAGCCGCAGGTAGTCGTAAATCTCGGTGATGGTGCCGACGGTCGAGCGCGGGTTGTGGGAGGTGGACTTCTGCTCGATGGAGATGGCAGGCGACAGCCCCTCGATGTGGTCCACGTCCGGCTTCTCCATCAGGGAGAGGAACTGGCGGGCATAGGCGGAGAGCGACTCCACATAGCGGCGCTGCCCCTCGGCATAGAGGGTATCGAACGCCAGGGAGGATTTGCCCGAACCGGACAGGCCGGTGACCACGATCAGCTTGTCACGTGGCAGGATCAGGTTGATGTTCTTGAGGTTGTGGGTGCGGGCACCCCGGATCACGATTTTTTCCATCTTGTTGCGCGCTCGATACGGGAACCAGAGCGGGCCAGTATGGCATAGAGACTACTGGATGAATAGACAGTCTTTCCTTCCGTGCCCCCTTCCTCAGAGATACTCCTTGGCCCAGCTCACCGCCTGCAACCGGTTCTTGACGTTCAGCTTCTTGAAGACGTTGTAGAGATGGGATTTGACGGTGTGTTCACTCACGAACAGGCTGTCGGCGATCTCGGTGTTGGAGGCCCCCGTCATCAGGTGACGCACGATCTCCTGCTCGCGGGCGGTCAGCAGCGTCTGCTGACGCTGAGGTTGCCCGCTCCCCTTGCGGTAGTAGTCCACCAGGTCGCACAGCAGGTGGCGCGGGATCCAGTACTCCCCCTGCAACACCTTGCGGATGCCGAAGACCAGCCTGTCCAGCGTGTCCTGACGAAAGAAGAGCCCGCTGGTATGGGGCCACATCAGCAGCAGCTCTTTGTTGGTGCTGGTCGGGGCATTGAGCAACACGGCACTGGCCTCGCCAAAGCGCTGGCAGATGGCATTGCTCCACAGCTCCTGCTGGGTCGACTTGAGGTAGTCCAGATCGATCAGCAGCAAGGTTTTGGGGGCGCCCTCTGCAACGTCTGGCAGGTCATTCAGCTCCCCCACCAGCAAGATGGGCAGACCAAGCTCTTCACTGAGGTGACGCTGGAAACGGGAGGCTTGTGCGTTATTTTCGGTGATCAGCACCAGGAGGGAGTCGGGCGTCATCAAGAGAACTTCCTTGCACATTCGAGTCGGGGCTTTTTGGCAAGGAAGAGTACCAATCCCCCTCCTGGCTGCAGCATTAAAAAAGTATTAGACGCATCGGTGGCTCCTTTGAAGCCCAGCAATTTTCCAGCCAATACAATTGGCTAGCACGCCCCCCCCATTTGGGGGGTCAAGTAGTGCCGGTGCGCACCATAACAGCTCCGCCCTCTTCACGCAGCCTGCCCCAGCCGCCTCCCCTTGCTGGTGACACCTGACCTCGGGTAAGTTACTCAGGCTGTGGCGATCCATTGACGCCACAGTGGCAGGGAAGATGTGCGCTCATGCCCGCCAACTGGTACTATGGCGGCCAAACGCTGCGGCCGATCCATGACGCCTCTGCCGGCAAGCTCCGGCGCAGCCAGGACACTGAAGAGAGATGACACCCAGCCAGGGCGCGCATCTCGTTGCAAACAAACACATTATTGAATGGGCCCAGGCATCTGGCCTGGCCGGTATACATAAGGGTGGAAGAGAGATTATGGCCAGTCGAGGCATCAACAAAGTCATTCTGATCGGTAACCTGGGGCAAGACCCGGAAGTGCGCTACATGCCGAGCGGCGGTGCCGTGACTAACATCACCCTGGCCACCTCCGATACCTGGCGCGACAAGCAGACCGGTGAGCAGAAAGAGCGCACCGAATGGCACCGTGTCGTCTTCATGGGCAAGCTGGCCGAAGTGGCCGGCGAGTACCTGAAGAAGGGCTCCCAGGTCTATGTGGAAGGCAAGCTCCAGACCCGCAAATGGCAGGATCAGAGCGGCCAGGAGCGCTACACCACCGAGGTGCTGGTCGACAGCTTCACCGGTGTGATGCAGATGCTGGGTGGCCGTCCGCAGGGCGGTGGCCAGGGCATGGGCGGCCAGTCATCCCAGGGCAACTGGGGCCAGCCGCAACAGGCTGCACCGCAACAGAACATGCAACGTCCTGCTGCCCCGCAGCAGAACATGCAACCGCAAGGCGGTTACGGCCGTCCGGCCCAGCAGCCGCAATCCGCCCCGCCGGTCTACAACGAACCGCCGATGGATTTCGACGACGATATTCCGTTCTGATCCCCTGCGGCAGGCCCTGATTCATCAGGGCCTTTTTTTACCTGTTTCTGACGCATTCACCTCCCCCGACGACCATGTTGCTGCCACTTTCCCCCGCTTTACGTCCCCTTCGTCCAGGCTTGTGGCTATCATCGAGACGATTTCTCCCTTCGGGAACCTGCATGAACCACTTGAGCCGTCTGCTGTGCTTCGCCCTGCTGATGTTCGGCGGCCACCTTGCTGCGGAGCCGCTGCGGGTGGGAGTCAGCTTTGCCATTCCTCCCTATGTCATCAGCCACGAAGACAGGGGCATTGAACTCGATCTCATGCGAGAGGCCTTCGCAGGCAGCCCCCATGAGCTGCAGGTCGTCTATCTTCCCCTGGAGCGCACCTTCAGGATGCTGGAGGAAGGCAAGCTGGACGCCATCATCAACGTCAAACCCGGCATGCTGGAAAGCGCCTACCTCTCACAGCCGGTGATCACCTTCCACAACCGGGTCTTCACCCTGGCGCCGACGGCAGTCCACACCATGAAGGATTTGCAGACCCTGCGAGTCAGTGCCTTCCAGCGTGCACGACAGATCCTGGGAACGACCTTCTCCGACATCGTCGACCAGAATCCCCGTTATGAAGAGGTGGCGAGGCAGGAGGGACAGGTACAGCGGCTCCTGCTCGGGCGCACCGATGCCGTGATCCTGGAACAGCGGGTGTTCTACTACTATCTGGCGCAGTTGCTCGGGGATGACCAGGAGGGCGACCGCTATCCCAAGAACAGGGTCAGACAGCACGACCTCTTCCCCCCGACTCACTACCACTTCGCCTTTCGCGAGGCGGGCCACCGGCAATGGTTCGACAGACAGCTCGCCAAGATGAAGGCGGACGGGCGCTATGAGCGGATCTTTGCCGCCTATGGCACCACCTCTACTGCCGGAGACAAAAAAGCCAGCCCATGATGGACTGGCTTGATACCGGCTCCAGGGAGCCGCAGTGGATGGAGCGTTACTTCATCGCGCTGCCGTTTTTCAGCTCTGCTTTCTGACGTTTGGCTTCGCGTTTCTCTTTCAGTGACATCTGCGGTTTTTTCTTGGCATCTTTGCCGTGATGCTGTTCTTTGTTGCTCATCATCAGACTCCAAAAAGGTTACCTGGACAGTTGGAACGGGTGTTCCAGCATGTCAGCCGAATCGTGGATTTCAGTACGCCAACAGTGACGATCGGGGATCGCACTGGCCTCAGCATACCCCCAATCTTCCGCCGGGATCCAGCCTCCCGGCAGCGCCTGTCAGCCAGGCGTTCCCGTCGCGTGCTCCCCCGGGAAATGACGACCGGGCGACACTTTTGGCATCCGGGGACGGATGGTCAGCCTGTCTCCGATGGATGTGTGTTAGGGTGGGCATTCAACGATCGCAGGAGCGCGTCATGAAGAAGCTGGAAATGAAGGATCTGACCGAGGCCGAGAAAGCCGAGATTGCCCTGCTGGTGCAAAAGGCCCAGGCCAATGCCGATCACACCCTGACCAACGGGGAGCGCAACAAGATCCGCGAAGCAGGACGCCAGAAGATCGCCGCCGATCGCGCCCAGGCCGCCAAGGCGGCTTCCGCACTGGCGCGGGAGAAAGCCAAGGAGCGAGCCAGTGCCCAAGTACTGCCCGACACCTTCAGCTGGTCCGATTCCGTCAGCAACAAATACCGTGGCAGACGGTAACGGCAGCATGAACGCACGCAGATGACGCTGCTGCAAAAAAGGGGGCTGGCAGAGCGTCATGTCATCTCCCTGAAAAGGGCAGCAGGAGGCGCCTGGCAGCTGATGCACACCCGGATAAAACCCCGATCCAGTCATCACTGACTGAAACGAATACCAAGATAAAGATTGCCATGACAGGGTGTGCGTGTTCTAATCGTTTTCGATGGTTCGGTAGTTCAGACCTGATTATGTTAGGCAGTCATCTTAAAGCAGTGATTTGTGCAGGCAGTTATCCCCGATAATTCTTGCCAGATAATTCTCCTTCTTTAGTGCTCCCCATACGTATTTCTGACGAAAAATCATGGATTGCCGCTCCGGTGGCGTTTCACTAATCACTACTCAAGGAAATTATCATGTCCAAAATGACTGGTACCGTAAAATTCTTCAACGCCGAGAAAGGCTTCGGTTTCATCTCCCCGGCTGACGGCAGCAAAGACGTGTTCGTTCACTTCTCCGCCATCCAGTCCAACGGTTTCAAAACCCTGGAAGAAGGTCAGCGCGTTGAGTTCACCATCGAGCAAGGCCAGAAAGGCCCGGCTGCTGCGAACGTCGTTCCGCAGTAATTCAAGCCGGAGCACCTTCCCCTCTTTGGGCAAGGGCCTCAGCAAGAATTGAAAAAACCCGCTTCGGCGGGTTTTTTGTTGCCCGTTTCCGGGTGACCGGCGTGTTGCCCTGCTTCCCTTTCGCCACGGGGAGCAAAAAGGGCACCCTGGTGGTGCCCCATTTCCTGGTCAGGTTCCTTACAGGGGCAGGCTGATCCGCGCCTCCAGCCCCCCCTCCTGGCGATTGTGAAGGCTGAGCTCACCGCCGTGCTGGTGCACCAGGGTGCGGGCGATGGCGAGCCCCAGTCCCACGCTGCCAGACTCGGTGTTGCGGGCTTCATCCAGGCGCACGAAGGGCTTGAACACCTCCTCCAACTGGCTCTCCGCAATCCCCGGCCCCTGATCGCGAACCAGGATCAGCAACTCGCCGTCACCGCGCACCAGAGAGACCTCGGCCCCCCCTGCGTACTTGATGGCGTTGCCGATGAGGTTTTGCAGCACCCGGCGCAGGGTGTTGGCGCGGCAGGCGTAAACCTGTTTACCCTCGGCCAGGCAGGTGACGGGCTGGCCCATGTCGGCATAGTCGTCACACAGGCTCTCCAGCAGGCTGACCAGATCCAGCTCCCGGGTCGCCTCCTGCTGCCCCTCCTCCCGGGCAAAGCTCAGGGTCGCCGCCAGCATCTGCTCCATCTGCTGCAGGGTCTGCTGGAAGCGCTCCTTGTCCTCCCCGTCCGCCAGAAACTCGCTGCGCAGCCGCAGGCTGGTGATGGGGGTGCGCAGGTCGTGGGAGATGGCGGCCAGCATCCGGGTTCTGTCCTGCACGAAGCGATCGAGCCGGGTGTGCATCCGGTTGAAGGCCTGGATGGACTCGCGGATCTCGGTGGGCCCCTCCTCGCGCAGGGGCTCGATGTCCTCACCACGCCCCAGCCTGTCGGCGTTGGCCGCCAGTTGCTTGAGGGGACGGGTCGCCCGGCGGAACAGCCAGATCATCAGGCCGATCACCAGGCTCGCCACCAGCAGCAGGTTGAGGGTCGTCTGCCAGGACCAGCTCGCCGTCTCCTTGTCCACCAGGGAGCTGAACTGGAGCCAGCCGCCGTTGGGCAGTTCGATGGAGCCGTAGAGCCGCATGTCCTGGGGCGGCGGCATGCCGTTGCGATCCTTCATCATGCGGTTGTGGTGCTGCCAGGCCCGGCTGCGCTGGATGTCCTGCTTCAGCTCGGCGCTGATCTCCACCGCCAGGGAGGATGGATAGCCGAGCTTGGCCCGCACCAGCTTCTCGAAGCGGGGGCTGCGGTTGTCCGGCTGCAACGGCTCGTCGGCCAGACGCAGCAGCAGGGTCTCGCTGCGGCTCGCCTTGAGGATCTCATGATAGAGGGAAGGAGGGGAGAGGGAGAGCAGGCGCACCACGGAGATGATGCGCTGCATGGCGTTGCGGCTGTTGACGTAACCGAGGGCCTCCTCCCTGTCCGAGCGGTAGATCTGGATACTGAGCAGCTGGATCAGCACCAGCCCCGCCAGGGCCACCAGCACTATCTGGCCGGTCAACCCCTTGGGCAGCAGCCTGGCGAAGACGCGCTTGATCATGTCGGCCTCACTCCTGGGTCACGTCGGCGGCGAACAGGTAACCGCCACCCCAGATGGTCTTGATGAGCTCGGGATTCTTGGGATCCCGCTCCAGCTTGCGCCGCAGTCGGCTCACCAGGGTATCGATGGCGCGATCGAAGGCCACCGCCTCCCGGCCACGGGCCAGATCCAGCAACTGATCCCGGCTCAGCACCCGCTGGGGCCGCTCCAGAAACACCTTGAGCAGATCGAACTCGGCGGTGGAGAGGCTCATCCCCACCCCCTCCTCGTCCACCAGCTCACGGCGATTGACGTCGAGCAGCCAGCGATCGAAGCGCAGATCCCGGGTCAAGGTCTCCGGCACGGGCAGGCTCTCTGCCTGGGTACGGCGCATCACCGCCTTGATGCGGGCCAGCAGCTCCCGCGGGTTGAACGGCTTGGAGAGGTAGTCGTCCGCCCCCATCTCCAGGCCGATGATGCGGTCCGTCTCCTCCCCCATGGCGGTCAGCATGATGATCGGCAGACGGGATTTGACCCTGAGCTCGCGGCACAGGGTGAGGCCATCCTCCCCCGGCATCATCAGATCCAGCACCAGCAGGTCGAACTCCCGCTCATCCAGCAGCCGCTTCATCTCCTTGCCATCGCGGGCGCAACTGACGCGCATGCCATGCTGCTCCAGAAAGCGCTTGAGCAGATCGCGGATCTCGCTGTGGTCATCGACCACCAGAATATGAGGGCTGCCTTGGTTCATCATCATCTCTCCGTTATCGGGCTGGGGCGATTATACGAAAATCAACCGGGCGGGTTGTGTCAAAGTGTGCCAGCACGCCTCTGTGCCACACTCTGCTACAAAATAGGCTTCTACTGGCAAATTTCAGACACTTCCACGGTGTTTACTGGATACCAAGGCGAAAGAGCCTCTACCCGTACACATCCGACAGGAGTTACCCATGAAAAAGCTGACCAAGACCCTGCTGACCGCCACCCTGATCCTCGGCCTGCCGCTGGGCGCCTATGCCGCCAGCGAGGCGGTCTCCACCGCACAACCGACCCAGGCCACGGCGACCGGTTGCCCCATGGACGGTACCGGCATGATGGGCGGCAAACATCATGGCGGCCGCCACGACAAGATGGCCCGCATGAAGAACATGACCCCGGAACAGATCCAGGCCCATCTGCAACAGCGCTACGACAAGATTGAAGATCCGGCCAAGAAGGCGGAGTTCGTGAAGAACCTTGGTCTGCGTGCAGACGGCATGATCAAGCACGCCGAGGTGATGAAGCAGTTCGCAGAAGCAAACCAGTAAATCGAAGTAATGAAGCCGTTTGCCGAAGCAGACCAGTAAGTCGAGATGATCAAGCAGTTCGCAGAAGCAAACCAGTAAATCGAAGTGATGAAGCCGTTTGCCGAAGCAGACCAGTAAGTCGAGATGATCAAGCTGTTCGCAGAAGCAAACCAGTAAGTCGACGTAATGAAGCGGTTTGCCGAAGCAGACCCGTGAGCCGGCGGGGCCCTGCCCCGACACCGGCGAA
>NZ_JBFODJ010000067.1:0-8433 GCF_040908265.1 Aeromonas sp. R5-1 | reverse complement strand
CCCCCCCCAGTTTTTTCACCTTTTCCTGCCTGGCCGCATCATGTTATGTGAGCGATAACAAACGTTTCACTTTCGAAATAAATCATAATGGTCCCTCACACAACAGACGCGGGCACGATCCCGGGCACAGTGGACAGGAGTCGTTATGGGATGGAATCTGGGCACAATCAAGGGGCGCTATACCGCCGTTTTTCTGGGCTTCATGGCGCTGGTGTGCGCCCTGACGGTGATCGGCATCCAGATCTGGATCACCCCCGCCCTACAAAAAGCGGGGGAGGAGAACGTGGCGCTGCGAGTCGGCGAGATAGCGACCGATATCCGTGACCAGCTCAACGGGGTGCAGACCCAGTCGCGCAGCATTACCCAACTGGTGGCACAACTGCCGAGCGAGCAGATAGATGCCCAGCTCCCGGCCCTCATCGACCAGTACGGCAACGGCATGGTCTTCGGTGGCGGCATCTGGCCCCTGCCGGACAAGCGGGAGGCGGGGCGCGCCAAGTTCAGCACCTTCTTCCACAGGGATGCGTCCAACGCCCTCATTCCCAACACCTACTGGAACTCGGCAGAGGCGCCCAACTATTTCGATCAGCCCTGGCACAAGGCCGGTCAGCAGGCGCCCCGTGGCGTCTGTGCCTGGGCCGCCGCCTACAAGGATGGCGCGAGCCAGCAGCCGAGAACCAACTGCGCCATGGGGATCTACCAGGATGGCGCCCTCTACGGGGTGTCGACCATAGACGTCACCCTGGGCTTCTTCAACGACCTGGTGGCCAAGAAAGAGCAGGAGATCGGCGGTCAGGTGATGATCATCGAGGCTGACGGCAAGATCCTGAGCCGCAACGCCCGTCTGACCGGGGATGTGGTGCTCGGCAACCTTTCCGCCCACGCCGACTATCCCTTCGCCCTCGCCATCAGCGGCCTGCTGGGCCAGGATGCGAGCAAGGGGCAGCTTCGCACCACCTTCCAGGATCAGGGTGAGGAACAGACCCTGCTGATGGAGGCCATCGAAGGGACCCCCTGGCTGCTGGCCGCCGCCCTGCCGACCCGCACCCTGACCCAGGACAGCCGGGATGTGCTCGCCACCCTGGCGAGCATCCAGCTCCCCCTGGCGGGGCTGCTGTTCGTGCTCATGGTGCTGGCCATCAGCCAGCTTGGCAGCCGCCTGCAGACCCTCAAGCTCAACATCGACGCCCTCAGCGCCGGCGACGCCGATCTGACCGCCCGCATCCAGGTCAAAGGGCATGACGAGCTGGACAACATCGCCCTGTCGGTCAACCGCTTCATCGCCTTCCTGCAACAGATGATGGTGCAGGTGACCGCCGCCACCGACCTCATCACCCGAGAGCTGGCCCAGCTCGATCAGCAGACCGGGCAGGCCAGGCGGATCCTGGGGGAACACGCCAGCGAAACCGATCAGGTCGTCACCGCCCTCAACGAACTCAGCTCCACCGCCGACAGCGTTGCCCGCCACGCCAACGACTCCGCCAGCTTCACCGAGGCCGCCAACGGTCAGGCGGCCAGCTCCCGCAAGGTGGTGGGATCGGCCTCCGCCAGCGTGGTGGCCCTCATCGACGAGGTGGATCTCGCCGCCGCCAAGGTGCTGGAGATGCAGGAAGATGCCCAGCAGATCGGCAGCGTGCTCGGGGTGATCGGCGGCATCGCCGCCCAGACCAACCTGCTGGCGCTCAACGCCGCCATCGAGGCGGCCCGGGCCGGTGAACAGGGCCGGGGCTTCGCGGTGGTGGCCGACGAGGTGCGTGCCCTCGCGGCACGCACCCAGAACAGCACCGCCGAAGTGGGCAGCATGTTGTCACGGCTCACCCAGGGGGTCGCCGAGGCCGTGGTCGCCATGGAGCAGACCAAGCGCAGTTGCCAGGCGGCGGCCGACACCACGGGGCAGGTCACCGGCGGCCTCGACACCATGGCCGACGCCGTGGTGCAGATCCACGATCTCAGCAGCCAGATCGCCACCGCTGCCGAGGAGCAGAGCCGGGTGACCGAGGAGATCAACCGCAACATGGTGAGCATTCGCGACATGCTGAACCTCCTGGTGGAGAACGGCGGCAACACGGAGCAGAGCGCCGCCACCCTGCTGGGGTCCAACCGCCAGTTGCTGGCCCTGGTGCACCGCTTCAAGGTGTGAGCCAGAACACCAGGCAGCAAAAAGGGGCCCGCGGGCCCCTTTTTCATTCACCTTGCCAGGACTCAGGCCTTGTTGGCCAGGTTCAGGGTCTTCACGGTCTCGCCTTCGAACTTGATGACCACGTTCTTCTGGGCCACTTCGGAGTCTTTCAGCAGGGACTTGGTGGTCTCGGCCAGCAGCGGGGAGGCCTTGTTCAGAGCGTCCAGGTCATAGGTCCACACTTCCAGACCGGCGTCGGTCTTGGTGCTGGCCGGGGCGCCCAGCTTGTCCTTGATGGCCTGCTTGTTGGAGCCGCCTTCCTTGATGTCCAGAGCCTTCTTGATCGCTTCGTTGGAAGCGGTGTCCATGGCGTTGCCAGCCATCTCTTTGGCGGTGCTGGTGACGCTGCTGGTCACGGTGTCGGTCAGGGAATCCATCAGGCCGGCGTGGGCTACCAGAGGCAGGGCGGTCAGGGCAATCAGCAAGGACTTTTTCATGAAGATACATCTCGCAAGAATGAAAAGAGCGCGCATGAAACCAGCGGGATGAATTGGAGTCAAGAAAATCCCTTGGTCAAGCCGTATTCGGGGGGGAAAAGCCCCGTAGCGGCTCCGACCAGTGCCCTTGTCAGCCGCTGAGCTGGTCCTTGCCCGCCAGCTTGGCCCGGTAGAGCGCCCTGTCGACCCGTGCCATCAGGTGGGACACCTGCTCGTCGGGGTCGGACTCCACCAACCCGAAACTCAAGGTCACGGGCTCGATCCCCTTGACCCTGGCATGGCTCAGGCGCTGCCTCAGCTTTTCGGCCACCACCCGGGCGTCGGGCAACCGGGTATTGGGAAGCACCAGCATGAACTCGTCACCCCCCCAGCGAGCCAGCAGATCGATCTCGCGGATGCAGCCCCGGGTCAGCTGCACGATATCGATCAGGGTCTGGTCCCCCACCCCGTGGCCATGGCGATCGTTGATCTGCTTGAAGTCGTCCACGTCCATGGCGATCACGGCAAAGGGCTCCTTGAAGCGCTTGGCGCGCTCATGCTCCAGCCGCACCGCCTGCTCCAGCCGATAGCGGCTGGCAGCGCCGGTCAGGGAGTCCGTCTCCGCCAGGCGGCGGTTTTCCTCCACCTGGAACTGCAATGCCTGGTTGAGCCGCTCCAGTTCGGCGGTACGCTGCGCCACCTGCTGCTCCAGGGTGCGGTTTTGCAGCTCCAGCCTGGCGTAGAGTTCCCGCTGGGCGTGGATGTTGCGGTGTGCCCCCACCATCCTGGCGACACTGCCGTCCGGGTTGCGTGCGACGATGCGGCCACAATCCGCCACCCAGAGGTAGTCACCGTTACGGCAACGGCAGCGGTATTCGGCCCGGTAGTCCGCCGCCCGCCCGCTCAGGCAGGCATCGAAGCTCTCCATGACCTGCGCCAGATCGTCCGGGTGGATCAGGTTCTCCCAGGTGAAGACTGTGTTGTCGAGGGAGTGGGGCTCATACCCCAGCATCTGATACCAGCCGGGATAGCGATGGACATAGCCGGTGTTGGCATTCCAGTCCCAGAGACCGTCGCTCACGACCTCCAGCATGCCGCTCATCACGGCCTCGTCGAGGGCCGGTAGCCTTGTCATCTCATTGTCATGCAGCATGAAAACCTTCCTTGTTCTGCTACTCGGCGCCACGGATCCGCTTGTTGACCTGGCGGGAAAACCGGGCCTGCCGGTCGAGCCTTCAAGGGGGCGACTGGCCTCGACACCCCGTCATGACGGGTTATCGGCCAGGTTGCCCTCTTGTTGAACAACAGTAGCAGCCCGCACACTTTCGAGTCTTGCGCGCCGTCACGCTCCCTTCCGTTCTTCTGCCGGCCAGATTGCACCACGGCGGTGCACACCTTTGGCGCAGCCCTGCCCATATTGGGCAAGCCTCGCTGACCAGGGTTGCGATTAATAAGTAAGTGCATGAATAAAAAGAAAAATACTTTTCTGGCGCAATATTTGCCTTTATCTGGGTGAACCACAAGGATTGGGGATATTGCATGAAATTAATCACCGCCATCATCAAGCCGTTCAAACTCGACGACGTGCGCGAAGCCATCGCCAGCCTCGGCGTCGAGGGGCTGACGGTTTCCGAGGTCAAGGGGTTTGGCCGCCAGAAGGGGCACACCGAGCTGTACCGGGGTGCCGAATACCAGGTGGATTTCCTGCCCAAGGTAAAGCTGGAGATCGCCACCCTGGCCGACAACGTCGAGCAGATCATCGAAGCCATCAGCAAGGCCGCCCACACCGGCAAGATAGGTGACGGCAAGATCTTCGTTTATGACCTGCAGGCCGCCGTGCGCATCCGCACCGGCGAGACCGACGCAGACGCCCTTTGATACGACTGGAACTGAGGAATACGACATGGAAGAGTTGATCACATCCGTCAGCGAGCTGCGCTATGCACTCGACACCTTCTACCTGCTGATCTCCGGCGTGCTGGTCATGTGGATGGCCGCCGGGTTCGCCATGCTCGAAGCCGGCCTGGTCCGCGCCAAGAACACCACCGAGATCCTGACCAAGAACATCCTGCTCTATGCCATCGCCTGCATCATGTTCCTGCTGGTCGGCTACAACATCATGTACGTGGACAACAGCGCCGGCGGCTGGCTGCCGAGCTTTGGCAGCCTGATGGGCAGCCAGGCGGACGACGCGGGCCACTCCCTGCACTCCGACTTCTTCTTCCAGGTGGTGTTCGTCGCCACCGCCACCTCCATCATTTCAGGTGCGGTGGCAGAGCGGATGAAGCTCTGGTCCTTCCTGCTGTTCTGCGTGGTGATGACCGGCTTCATCTACCCCGTGGAAGGCTACTAGAGCTGGGGTGGCGGCTTCCTGAAAGAGGCGGGCTTCTCCGACTTCGCAGGCTCCGGCATCGTCCACATGGCGGGCGCTGCCGCTGCCCTGGCCGCCGTGCTGCTGCTCGGCCCCCGTCGCGGCAAATATGGCAAGCAAGGAGAGATCTACCCCATCCCCGGCTCCAACCTGCCGCTCGCGACCCTGGGCACCCTGATCCTCTGGATGGGCTGGTTCGGCTTCAACGGTGGCTCCCAACTGGCGCTCTCCAGCGCCGCTGATGCCACCGCCATCGGCACCGTCTTCGTCAACACCAACGCCGCCGCGGCCGCCGGTGTGGTCGGCGCCCTGCTGGTCAGCAAGCTCACCTGGGGCAAGGCGGATCTCACCATGATCCTCAACGGCGCCCTCGGCGGTCTGGTCGCCATCACCGCCGATCCCGCCTCCCCCAGCCCGCTGTTCGCCAGCCTGATCGGCGCCCTGGCCGGTGCCCTGGTGGTCTACGCCATCGTCGCCTTCGATCGCCTGAAGATCGATGATCCGGTCGGTGCCATCTCGGTACACGGCGTCTGCGGCCTGTTCGGCCTGATGGTGGTGCCCTTCTCCAACACGAGCGCCACCTTCGGTGCCCAGTTGCTGGGTGCTGCCACCATCTTCGGCTGGGTCTTTGCCGTCTCCCTCGTGGTCTGGAGTCTGCTCAAGGCCACCATGGGCCTGCGGGTCAGCGAAGAGGAAGAGATGATGGGTGTGGATGTCCACGAGTGCGGCATCGATGCCTACCCCGAGTTCGTCAGCGTCAAATCCAGCATCTGACACGGCCATCGGATGCGGGGCCCGGGGGACACCTCGGGCCCCGTTTTTTTGGCGGCTCGGCGCCCCTGAAGGCAGGAGGGCGGTTCGAGTGATGCCACTCTGCCACGCAACCGGTGAACCCTCTGCTTTGCCCCCTCCCCTTTGCAAGGGGAGGGTCGGGATGTGCCGTGCCGATTGATGGATGGAGCCATAACCCCCTCCCCGCCTCCCCCTTGGCAGGGGGAGGAGCAACCAAGCGCCCCTGGCTGGACGAATCAAGTCATGGATGTGGCAGATGAAAATACATTCAAGAGGCGCCATTCACATCGGGCATTGCCCCCAGATAGACTGGCATTGTGCCAACCCGCTTCCCTCACCCTAGCCCTCTCCCAGCGGGAGAGGGGATAAAGCGGCACCTGGGAGATGATCGCTTACCACACCGGTTCGGCTAACCGCAATACCATCAGTCACGTAGGTTCGATTAGCGAAGCGTAATCGGACAGCGTATTTGCTCCCTTCTCCCCTTGCGGGAGAAGGGTCGGGGATGAGGGGTAGGAAAAAGAGAGTTCGCGGTAAACGTTGGGCTTCGCTACGTTCAGCCACAACCTACAAAAGCGGTAGGGTTGGTGCTGAACCTGCGAAACTCAACATACGAGATGATCAACAGTTAAATACTCAGGCCATGTCTCGACTCATCCGATAGTGGATTTTTTAAGGCTTCTTGGTATGCCGCCTCGCATTTTCGCCAGAACGCATAATGAGATGCACGCAGCTCCATTTCGACGTTTGCGTCAAAGTGAACCGAAAATATATATCGCACTGAGCCCAGGCTTATTGAACTTTGAAAGCTTGTGGGGATTTGTGTTTTTGAATCGAAATGAACAATAAGTCCTCCGTGCGCTGCGAATTTATACTCTCCGAGTTTATGGCGATATGCCTCATAGGTCGGGTCTGCATCAATTCTTAGAAAAATAATGTTTCGCCTAGACTGCCCTATGGCGAAATCGCAAGCTTCTAATGGACGGGGGCCACATGATTCAGCAACATGGCAACATAATAGTTTGGAAAAGTATCTAAATACATTGAAGTACTCCTCTGAGCCAGAGGTATATTGTGGCAAGCTGAATACTAACGAAAGATCACGACCCTCTGACAAAAACGAGAAGACCAAAGCATGAAACCGGTCGAATTCATGGTCAGCAGCTTGTGTACGAGTTCCATTACACAAGGAACACATCCGAGCAGAGAAGTGGAAGGCTCGGGACTTCGGGCCTTGTGCCAAACGAGGAATGCTTTCGCCATCGAATTTTCCGATAAACATAACATCCTTCCCGAAAATTTTTCGCAAAGCAGAAGCTTTTATTTTGTGCTCTCCAGTGAGAGATTTACCCGACCCGCACAGACAACAATTTTCTGCTTGGTACGGTTCAAAAAATTTCCCCATCAAAAGGCTCCAAAGATACTCGTAATTGGCGGATTATACTCTGTAGTGCAACACCTACTTTAAAATCAGGCCTCCTTGAGTTACTCGCAAAAGTTCACCTGAGGTTGTTTAAATACCAGACATATACGGGACCTTGAAGTTGAACCGCTTTTTGAAGGCTGAAAATACCGCCACCGTCACTAAATAACTGATCCCAATAGTGCTACACCTTCGCTGTGCCATAGCCATTCCCCGGGAAAGGAGACACGGTATCCATGAAGTGTTTCACTCGGGCCAGCAGGTTTGCCATCCCTCTGCATTGATGATTGCGCGTGATGGTTTCATGTAACTTGTGCCATAGCCGTTCTATGTGATTAACCCAAGGGCTGTAAACTGGCTGGAACACCAGGCAGAACTTGGGATTCTTCTTCAACCATCGCTCGGTCTGTTTGCTTTTGTGAATGATGTAGTTATCGAGGATCAACGTGATGGTTTTGGCTCGTCGGTAGTGGTGGCGCAGCTTTTCCAGCATGGCAATAAACAGCGATGAGTTTTTCTTGATCCCGCTGACGTAAAGTACCCTTCCGTTGCCTGCGTGGAGAACGCCTGCCAGATAATGCTTGGCATTCTGCCCCGGTGTGACAACCCGCTTTTGCTGCGCTCTGAACATCCAGTCGGCTCCTAATTTGGGATTGAGGTCTATATCGACTTCATCCTCATAAAACACCGGATTATCGGCATCACAGCGGGCCAGCGCGGCGTCGATATTCGCCATTTTTTCCTGATAGGCTGGGTCTTTTATCCGCAAGGTCGGCACGGGCCTGCGCCAGACAATGCCCATACGAGGTAACCATCGGCGGAGCGTGGAGGCTGCCACATTGAGCCCTGTTAACCGATTGATTTTTATAGCCAATAGTTCAGTACACCAACGGCTGCGCTGATAACCAAAATCTTGCGGAGAAAACTGCATGAGCAGCACCAGTAAGGTGACAATCTTGGCGATAGGTAAGACTGGGGCACGGCCAGCCGGTAAGGCTTCTAGCGCATCTATGCCTTCATCTCGATACCACCGAAGCCAACGACCGATGGTCGAGCGCGCAGCGCCGGTAAGGTGATGAACATCGGTGATCGTGCGTCCTTCATGTAACAGCAAGATGGCCATCAAGCGACGAGCATGTCCTTTATCACGGGTGGCATGGATGATTTTGTGAATGCGGCGCCGTTGTGGTCGTGGCAGAGGTGGTAGGATAGGCATCAACTCAGTCCTTTGGGTGTGGCTTGTTTTGTTTAG
>NZ_JBFODJ010000066.1:0-3465 GCF_040908265.1 Aeromonas sp. R5-1 | reverse complement strand
TTTGACCTCAAGAGCATGTTGGTTGAATTGGGGCATGCAGTCGTGGCAAGCCCTCCGATGCCATATCGGCTCTTGAAGCTGGCTGAGGGTCATGGGTAATCAGGAACAGATATAAAAAAGGGCCCTTAATGAGCCCCTTTCTATCGAGTTGTACCGCTTATGCCAGTGGAAATGCTGGGTGAACGAACCCCTGATAACCATCGATATGCAAACTGGACAACAATTCAACCTGCCGTTTATCTTCCACCCGGGTGGCGATGGTCGTGACACCCGCGTTGTGGGCAGCCCGACAGACAGCCGCCAGGAAGGAGGTATCGGCGCCTGGTTCCATGACCTGGCTGGTATACCCGTGGTCCACCTTGACATAAGCGGGGGCCAGCTCTTCCAGATAGCCGAGGGACTGGAAGTGCCGGCCATAGTGATCGACCCCCCACAAGAAGCCGTGCTCTCGCAACAGCTCAACCAGATGAGTCACATACTCTTTGTGTTTCATGATGGCCGCTTCCGGGATCTCGAACAGCAGTCGCTCCTTCAGCTCCACGTTCAGCGACAGATAGCCTCTGAGCCATGTCAGGAACTCATCCGAACAGAGAGAACCCGCCGTGATATTGACTGCCAACACCAATTCCGGTTGCTGCTTGAACAAGGGGACGCAGGCTTCTAGCACCGCCTTGTCAAACTCGGCCCCCATCTTGAACTGCTCGATCGCAGGCAAGAACTGCCCTGCGAAGTAATCCGTTCCATCTCGCGAGATGGCCGCGAACAACTCGGCATGCAGGCGGGTACCATCATCGAAGCGGCACGCAGGCTGTGCCTTGAAGCGCCAGAGATGTCTGGCAATGGCATCCTGCACCAGGTCTCGCCAGGCAAGGCGTCCCATCAGTCCCTGCTCATTGCCGCCTTCCATCACGACGGCACCGCGCCGCTCATTGCGCGCTTTGCCAAGGGCGTTATCCGCCTTCGTCAGCAGCGCCGAGAGATCGTCATTGCCATCACGGCCAGCGATGCCGACGACGGACAGCGCTCCGCTTTCTCCCATGGGATTGACAACCAGATCGGCGATACGGCTGTTGATGAGCTCCGCCAGCTCCTTGAGCTGAGACAGATCATCGGTGGGGCAGAGCAAGGCATACTCCGTCGCCGAGATCCGGGCCAGCGCCGCGCCATCCCAGCCATCCAGCAGTTCCCTGAGCACCTGTGCAATGGATTTGACCATGTTGTCCCTTGCAGCAAAGCCCTCTTCCCGATAGAGATCGTCCAGCATGTCGACGGCCACCAGCATGACCCCGCCCTGCCCGGCCTCCGCAATCCAGGCATTGACCTGCCCGACGAAGTAAGAGCGGTTGCCAAGCCCGGAGACGGCATCCACATAGACGCGGGCTCGCAGATTCTCGGCCTCGTCGGCCTGCTCTTTGAACTGCACGGCAAGCTTGCTGGAAAGGGTATTGATGGCCTGTACCACTTGCCGCAGCTCGCGGGTCTTGGGCTCGGGAATGGCGTGGCCGAAATGGTGCAGCTCGATTTCAACCGCCTGATCGCAAATCAGCTTGAGCGGTTTGAGCAGATAATTGAGCGCCCGCATCAGCAAGAGAGTGGTGACGAGAAAACCGACCAGGAACCAGGTGGCCAGTTCGCTCATTCCTTTCCAAAGCTCGTAGTAGGCTTGTCCAGGGTGGCCGACGACCTTCAGCTTGCCCAGTTGCAGCCAACCCGACGTCAAAATCGATTCATTGGCCACTTCAGGGAACAGATCCAGCCCAATGAACCACTGTGGGACCCCTTCGATATGGCTGCTGTTCTCCAGCTCGATGACATCCTTGGAGGCCAGCAGATCGAGACGAACCAGCTTGTAGTAACCCCCGTCGAACACCGCCTTGATCACGGATTCGGCACTGACCTTGTCGCCGTTCTCCAGATAGGGGGTCAGCGCCAGACCCAGTGCGGTGGACGTATTGATGACGGTGGTCTCCTGCTGCTGCGCCAGGTAGTTGCGGGTCGAATTGAATTGCACCCAATAGGTGGCGGCAAACAGCAATCCGAACAGCAGCAGCATGGTTGCCAATAGTTGTCTGTAGAGCGTCATAGGTTAATCATCCAAATTGACCGCAGGCCGAGCCAATCGCCCCGATGTCATGCGATTGCGTAAGTCTGTCCATAATCCCAAGCGGGATGATTGCCCGGCCAGTTCCCCTTGACCACGCGCCTTCATCAGCCACAAGTGACTACCGTTAAAACTGTAAATTGGCAACAAATCCGCCCGTTGGGTCGCCGGGCGAATTGATCCGACAAGATTGTCCAGAATCAGGGGTACTGCCGCAGGCGTCTCATAGTAGGCAACGACCATATGAAACTGGTTATAATCCAATGCCTTGACATAAATAACTGATCCCAATAGTGCTACACCTTCGCTGTGCCATAGCCATTCCCCGGGAAAGGAGACACGGTATCCATGAAGTGTTTCACTCGGGCCAGCAGGTTTGCCATCCCTCTGCATTGATGATTGCGCGTGATGGTTTCATGTAACTTGTGCCATAGCCGTTCTATGTGATTAACCCAAGGGCTGTAAACTGGCTGGAACACCAGGCAGAACTTGGGATTCTTCTTCAACCATCGCTCGGTCTGTTTGCTTTTGTGAATGATGTAGTTATCGAGGATCAACGTGATGGTTTTGGCTCGTCGGTAGTGGTGGCGCAGCTTTTCCAGCATGGCAATAAACAGCGATGAGTTTTTCTTGATCCCGCTGACGTAAAGTACCCTTCCGTTGCCTGCGTGGAGAACGCCTGCCAGATAATGCTTGGCATTCTGCCCCGGTGTGACAACCCGCTTTTGCTGCGCTCTGAACATCCAGTCGGCTCCTAATTTGGGATTGAGGTCTATATCGACTTCATCCTCATAAAACACCGGATTATCGGCATCACAGCGGGCCAGCGCGGCGTCGATATTCGCCATTTTTTCCTGATAGGCTGGGTCTTTTATCCGCAAGGTCGGCACGGGCCTGCGCCAGACAATGCCCATACGAGGTAACCATCGGCGGAGCGTGGAGGCTGCCACATTGAGCCCTGTTAACCGATTGATTTTTATAGCCAATAGTTCAGTACACCAACGGCTGCGCTGATAACCAAAATCTTGCGGAGAAAACTGCATGAGCAGCACCAGTAAGGTGACAATCTTGGCGATAGGTAAGACTGGGGCACGGCCAGCCGGTAAGGCTTCTAGCGCATCTATGCCTTCATCTCGATACCACCGAAGCCAACGACCGATGGTCGAGCGCGCAGCGCCGGTAAGGTGATGAACATCGGTGATCGTGCGTCCTTCATGTAACAGCAAGATGGCCATCAAGCGACGAGCATGTCCTTTATCACGGGTGGCATGGATGATTTTGTGAATGCGGCGCCGTTGTGGTCGTGGCAGAGGTGGTAGGATAGGCATCAACTCAGTCCTTTGGGTGTGGCTTGTTTTGTTTAG